>NZ_DATGNR010000047.1:0-176116 GCF_035306605.1 Xanthomarina sp.
TTAAATTCGGTTACGGCTTCTCCTCTAACGGTGTTATTCAATACTTTTCCATTATTTGATTTTTGAAGATATATTCCGAAAAACAGTTTTTCCAACTCCAAATTCTGGATGGTAAAGCCTTCACTTCGGACAACTCTTACAGCGGCATAGTCGGTGGTATAGCTCACGCCGACATTTATAATCTTAAATCCGTCAAGTGTGACATTATCCGCGCCTATGGTTATGATTTCCCCTTTTTGTTCACCATCTATCGTTGGATGATCTTCGCCAATCAGGGTTATACTTTTATCGATTTTTAAATTGGCCTCCTTATAAATTCCTTTTTTCACAACAATGGTGTCGCCGTCAGACGCCTCTTGGATTGCTTCACGTATTGTTTTGACTGTACAAGAGGAACAGACAGTTATTGTTTTTGACCATATATTAGTCAAGGAAAGCAATGCCGTTAAAAAGAAGATTATGTAGTGTTTATTTTTCAAAATGAAGTTAAAATTTATCAATATGAAGTCATTCTCTTTCAAGAGGATCAATAAATGATGCTTTATAAAATTAATGTAATTTTGAAATCAAAAAATAGACTTCAGCAAATCTCGGAGATTTTAAATCATTAAAGAACTGCTGAAGCCTTTTTATTTTCTAATTTTAAGGTGGTCCTGAATTTCTTTCCAGGAATAGATATCTCCAGTAAATTTTTCTTGAGCTTTCTTTCCCGCTTCTTCATTTGAGAATGCCGAAAGATTTTCTCCCATTGGACTTTGCAATTGTTCGCTGACCAAATAAGTAGCCTTCGTAGCATCGATTAGCTCACCTGGAGCATCAAGGTCTGCCACCAGATAATAAGCCATTTCTGTATCCTTAAACTCATCTTGTACGGAATGCACCATACATTCAATAGCATCATACTTATAGGCTCTACCTTTTGAAGTCACCAATTGAGAGGCGTGTTGCTTGTCTACAATAGTCATATCACAGAAATGACATGCATCCGAACCGTAATTTATTGGTTGGGGGCTCACAGTGCAAGACGCTAAAAAAAGACTTATTATACTTAAGAAAAAAAACTGTTTCATTTGTTTTAATTTTTAATATTGGATAATCAAATTTAAATTTATTCAAAAAAATCTACATATCAATTTCCTATCAGGTCTTACAATTGGTCCACAGTTAAGTTCAGCCCAAATTAAGACACTTTTTGGGATTCTTTTTTCCCAACAAAGAAGGCTACTACAGTAAGCAACATTCCCACAAATATCATATATGCTCCAGTTGCTGGCCAAGAGTCCACATCAAAGTTCAGCATCTTTTGGTAGCCAATCAGTGGTGGCTTATAGGTCATTGGAGTACCATCCAAGTTTTCAAGCTTCATGATTGCTTTCGGATCGAGGTCAGTTCCGTATTCAATTAACCATAGGTTGAAATCATACATACCCATAACGCCAAGTATAGACATCAATATGAACCATCCGAGAAACCATTTGTAACTTAATTTTCCGAAGAAACCCAGCAAACCGATGATGACCCCAAGAGCCACCATAATCCCAATTACCATTGGAAATACTTGAAATTCCCACATATCTTCTACTTTAGGAATGGTTTTCATTCCGATGTAATGGTTAAGGCCGTCAATATTTTGGATATCAAACTCTTCTACCCCCTCAATACCTTGAATATAAATATCCATCCCAAGTGGATCTGGATATTGTGGTGCTCCTAACATGATATTCCACAATGGAAACTTGAATAGTCCTAACAACAAAAGCGATCCTATTATCATTATAATACCAGCTTTTTTCATAATAATTTTAAATTAAATTAACCATTCAGTTAATAGCATTTTTAAAAGAAAGGCGAGAGCGATAATTCAACTCTCGCCTCAGAATAAGGAAATAAACACTAAAACAAAATTTCCTTATTCTTATATTGTGGTCCTTTATAATTAATCTTCACCTAAAGACCAAGACAACTCAATATTTGAATCTGCCGGAGATACACGGACATAACCTTGCATTTCCTGGTGAAGCGCAGAACAGAAATCAGTACAATAGAACGGCCATACACCTACTTGTTTTGGTTCCCAAACCAAGGTCTCTGTAGCTCCTGGCATAATAAGCATTTCTGCGTTGTTAGCACCAATTACTGCGAAACCATGAGGGACGTCAAAGTCTTGTTCAAGGTTTGTGATATGGAAGTACACCTTGTCTCCTACCTTAACACCTTCAATATTATCAGGGTTAAAATGGCTACGTATCATATTCATATAGATATGAACATTTTTTCCGTCACGCACAACCTTAGCGTCTGCAGGAGAAAACGAAGCATATGGGTGTTTATTCTCTGCGAGTTTATAGATTTTTCTAGAGTTCTTTGCAATCAAATCTGCAGGAATAGCAGCGGCATAGTGTGGTTCTCCAATGGTTGGGAAATCAAGCAACAACTCCATCTTATCACCTGTAATATCAAACAATTGTGCCGATTGAGTCAACTCCGGACCTGTTGGTAGATATCTATCTTTTGTAATCTTGTTTAAGGCTACAAAGTATTTACCAAATGGTTTACGTGAATTACCTCCAGGGATCATTCCGTGACCTACAGAGTAAAACACTGGCTGACGATCTAAAACTTCCCAAGTTCCAACTTTCCATTTTACAACTTCAGAAGAAATAAAGAAGGTTGTATATGCATTTCCTTTATCATCAAATTCAGTATGCAATGGTCCTAAACCTGGTTGCTTCACAACACCTGCAAGGATATCTTCAAAATTCAGGATTGGAATACCATAAGCTTCACCATCAAATTTCTTGTTTTCAATAGCATCAAGCATCTTGGTAAAACTGTGCACTGTTAAGTCGGCAGATAGTTTTCCGTTACCAATAATGTATTCTCCTGTTGGGTCGACGTCACATCCGTGAGGCGATTTTGGAGTTGGTAAGAAATATACAGCTCCAGGAACATCCATTGGATTTACGGTCAATACTTCTTTCAACATTGTAGAAGTGGCTATATGCGTGTGCTCATCCATGATATTGTGTGCATAGTTGGCAGGAACCATTTTCCCACCACCATTGTTCACATATTCCTCAATCTTTTTCCAGTTAATGGCAGCAATGAAATCTTTATCATTTTGTGATGCGTTAACTTCCAAAAGTGAGTGGGCTTCTTCAGTATTATAAGTGGTAAAGAAGAACCAACCGTGACTCTTGTCACGCCCAGGGTGAGAAAGATCATAGTTAAATCCAGGCATAATCAACTGGAACTTAATTCCCATTCTTCCCGTTTCTTGATCAACACTGATAAACGTTAAAGAGCCTTTAAAATTCCCTTTGTATTCATTGATCGGCATGTCTTTCTGTGGGATTGGCACAGAGAAACGTGTTCCCGCTACCACGTATTCAGTGTTTTCGGTAATAAACGATGAACTGTGGTTACCTGCACTGTTTGGGATTTCAATAATTTCCTCAGTTTTGAAATTCTGTAATCCAATTCTTGCAATACGAGGCGTGTTATTTCCATTGATAAAAATCCAACGGCCATCCAATTCACCATTTGTTTGTGAAATATCAGGGTGGTGAGAGTCATCCCAAGGCACAAAACCGTATGACGTATTCAACATTGGTTTGGTCTCCTCGGTATAACCATAGCCATTTTCAGGATTTTGGGAAAACACTGGAAGTACTTTTAACATTCGTCCTGATGGCAGTCCATAAACACTAAGCTGTCCACTAAATCCACCTGACATAAATGCATAGTATTCGTCAAGCTCACCAGGAGCTACATACACCCTCTCCGCAGCATTGGTAGCAAGACCGCCTTGAGCGCCCTTTTTACCTTTTTTATTTTGACCTCCATCATTGCAGCTAACCATTGCGGCCACCATAATAAGTGAGAATAATATATTAATTGATTTTTTCATTGTTCTATTTATTTACATTAAATTGATTTATAGTTAATTTGCTGGTAATATCACTTTATCCACTACGTGAACAATTCCGTTTCCTGCAGGAATACTCGCTAAAATTTTAGCACCACCTACATAAACGTCGTCACCCTTTACTTCAATAGTTACATCCTCATTATTTGCTTGTCCTAGTTTTTTAAACTTTTTAAGAAAATCTTTCGAATAGTTTCCAGGGGTTACGTGATTTTTTAAAATAAAAGCCAATTTATCTTTATTTTCAGGTTTCAGTAACTCTTCTACTGTTCCTGATGGTAAGGCATTAAAAGCTTCATTTGTTGGCGCAAACACCATTAAAGGCCCAGCGTTAACCAAAGCATTTTCAAGTTGTGCTGCTTGCACTGCTGCCACTAGAGTTGTGTGATCTGGAGAGCCTATAGCAATTTGCAAGACATTGGGTGCTGACTCATCGTCTTCGATAAAAGCCTGACCTTGCCTCTTGGTTACCTCGTTAGCAGTAGCTGGCGTTGTTGTGTCTTCTGTATTAGTTGTATTGTCTTTACAAGACATAAACAATACAATTAAACAAGCTGTGATTAAAAATTTAAGGTTGGTTGTTTTCATATAAAATTATTTTAGGGTTCTAAAATATTCCAGTACAGCTCTAGCTTCTTCTTCAGTTAAATTTTGATTTGCCATTGGAGAGCCGTTAAATTCAACTAACAATTCTTTCGCTAAAGGATCCGATTGCGTCATTTCTTCTGGATTTAAAATCATGTTCATAATCCATTCTGGCGTTCTGCGTTCTAAAATTCCTGTTGGCGCTGGTCCAATAAACTTTTTATCGGTTCTGTGACAAGCTGTACACATTTTTTTAAAAACATCTTCTCCTTTCGCAGCCATACTTTGATCTATTTCCGCTGGTAATTCTAAAGATTTAATTGGGCCAATCCCTTTATTGGTTAAATCTACTTTTTCGGAAGCTTTTACTGTTTCAACCTTAGGAGTCTCTTTTTTTTCCGTTGGTGCTTTTTTCTGAAAAGTAATTGTTTCTTCCTTTTTTTCTTCCTTTCCACCACAGCTAATTAGTAGTGAAATAAATAGTGCTGTAAAAACTTTTAGTGTTGATTTCATGGTATATTTTATTAATAATATTACAAATGTAAAAGCTAAAGACTGAAGAAAGTATGATATTAATCATATTCAGGATAAAAAAGTCCTATATAATACAGTTTAATTAATACATTTTACCTTGAACAACCATTATAAATACAATTCACTAAAAATCAACGAAACACCAACATTTAAAACAAAAAAGAGTTAAACCGAAGTTTAACTCTTATCTAAAAACCAAACAATTTTTAACTACTAAAACTATATATTTTACATTTTAAATGTCATAACTGGCAAAGTGGAATGATTGGCAATATCTTCAGAAATACTTCCTTCAAAAAAATGAGCTATTCCTTTTCTTCCGTGTGTTGCAACTGCAATTAAATCAGCCCCCATAACATTTGCAAAATTTAAGATACCTTTTTCAATGGTATAATCGTTTACATAATTTACTTTATTAATTTTCTCTAAACTACCTTCAGCTTTTCTTAAAAAATTAGCTACTTGTTTTTCAATTTCACTAGAACTTTTAAATTTAGATCCTGGTAAATTAACATGTACCAAGTGCATAATTGCTCCTAGTTTTTTAACCATTTCTTTCGCTCTATTATATTGTTCTATGGCTTCTTCTGAAAAATCACAAGCAAAAACCACATTTTCAAATTCCATTAAAATAGGATTGTGTTTAATTACCAAGACTGGTATTTCTGAATGCCTAACAACCTTTTCTGTATTTGAACCAATTAAGATTCCTTTTATCCCACTGGCTCCTTGAGATCCCATTACAATTAAATCAGCTTCATGTTCTTTTGCTATATCATTAATCTCACTAAACACCTTAAATTGCTTGACAATAGGAGTTACTTTGATATTCTTTAAATAGTCTTTATCTAAAAACTCTTCAAATTTCTTCTCTGCCAACCTAAGAAAATAAATAGTCTCCGTTTGTTTTGCATCATCTGCCTTTGTAAAAACGGCATTTGAAATTTCCAACATATGTAAAGTTAGAATTTCTGAATTATTCCTATTCGCTAAAGCAGCAGCGGCTTCTAAAGCAAATTCCGATTGCTCTGAAAAATCTACCGGTACTATTATTTTTTTCATGGTATTGGTTGTCAGTTTTTAAATAGTCATTGAGAATAATTGGGTCTCGGGCATATTTTCTTGTAACAGTAAATCGAAGGCCATGCAAATGTTTCTTACAAATGGTTTCCCCTTTTCTGTAACTTGAATATTGTTTTCATGAATGCTAATTAATCCATCGACTTCCATTTCCCCTAGCCTTTCTAAAACCTCTGGAAGTTCTTCAAAATAAAGTTCCTTATTACCCCAAGACGTCTGGAATTGACACATAAGATTTAAAATATGCTTTCTAATAATTAAATCTTTTTCGTTTAAAAGATGTCCTCTATAAATAGGAATAATGTTTTCGTTTATTAAATGATAGTATTCCTCCAAGCCTTTAACATTTTGAGCAAAACCATACCAGCTATCGCTAATAGACGATACTCCCAGTCCGATCATAGCTTGAGTTTTGGATGCTGTGTAGCCCATAAAGTTTCTATGCAGCTCCCTTTGGTTTATAGATTTATATAGTGAATCTGATTTTAATGCAAAATGATCCATACCTATTTCAACAAATCCAGCTTCAGCAAGAAGCTCTTTCCCTAACTCGTATTGTCTTCTTTTTGTTTCAGGAGTTGGCAGATCTTCTTCTTTAAAACCTCGTTGTCCATTTCCTTTTATCCAGGGAACATGAGCGTAGCTATAAAATGCTAACCTATCCGGCATAAGCATTTTGGTTTTTTTTATAGTTTCTTCTATATGTTCTATGGTTTGAAATGGCAATCCAAAAATTATATCATGACTTACAGAGGTGTAACCAATTTCTCTAGCTTCGTCTGTAACGCGTTTCACATTTTCAAAAGGCTGAATTCTATGAATGGCCTTTTGCACAACTTCGTTATAGTCTTGGACTCCAAAACTTACACGTCTGAAACCTAAATCAAAAAGGATTTGCAAGTGCTCTTTGGTTGTATTGTTTGGATGGCCTTCAAAACTAAACTCATAACCTTCAGCCAAAGTGGCCTTTCTTAAAAGTGCCTCTATCAGCCGTTTTAAGTTAGCTGTAGAAAAAAAAGTTGGAGTTCCTCCACCTAGGTGGATTTCTTTTATATTAGGTTTGGTGTCAAATAAATTGCAATATAAATCCCATTCTTTAAGAACAGCTGTTATATATGGAGACTCCACTTCATGACGTTTTGTAATACGTTTATTACATCCACAAAACGTACATAAACTTTCACAAAATGGTAAATGCAAATACAAACTCAAGCCTTCTGAACTATTACTCTCGTTAAACGATTTGACTAGAGAGTCCTTCCATGCTTTGGAAGAAAATGTATTATTATTCCAATATGGTACAGTTGGATAGCTAGTGTATCTAGGACCAGCTACATTATATTTGTTTATTAACGAATTCTTCATATCTCCATAAATCAGATACAAAAATATATTTAAACAGAGTTGCATAATATGATTTTTGTCATATTAGCTAGTTTAAAATTATTAAACCTTCCATATAATGTGTAACTTTGAGTGAACATTAAAATATTATTTTAAAATGAAAAAACCAATTTCAATTGCCTTATTGTTAACGTTAAGCATAGCAATAAGTTGTAAAAACGACAAAAAAGAAAACGTTGAAACCGAAGTTACAGTCACTGAAGAGAAAGCTCCAGAAACTGTAAAGGAGGAGGTTAAAAAAGTAAAAATAAGCTTAGAACCTAAAAGTGATAGTAAAGTAAGTGGCTCAGCTGTATTTACAGAAAAAGACGGACAAGTAACTATGGTGGCAGTATTTGAAGGCCTATCGGAAGGAACGCACGCCATTCACTTACATGAAAAGGCTGATTGCTCTGCCGCTGATGGAACTTCTAGTGGAGGCCACTGGAACCCAACAAACGAACCACATGGTAAGTGGGGCGATGCTAAAGGCTATCATAAAGGAGATATAGGAAATATGGAAGCTGACGCCAATGGTAATGCTACCATTTCTTTTAGCACAGACCAATGGTGTATTGGTTGTGGCGATCCAAACAAAGACATTCTTAACAAAGCTGTTATTGTTCATGATTCTGCCGACGATTTTAAATCTCAACCAACAGGTAATGCTGGCGGACGTGTAAGTTGTGGTGGTGTTATTAAATAATATCGGTTAAACTTAAAGTACCAGAAAAGCTGCCGATTGGTAGCTTTTTCTATTTTACTTAAGTTATATCTGATTATTAAATTATAAACAAACTTGAAATTATAAGCTTTTTTACAGTTCAAAGTTCTTGTTTAATTTCGAATTAAAAATTTATCTTTACACCTTAGAAATATGCTTATTATGAACCCATCAGCAAGTGGCTGGATAAAGAAATTACTAAACGAAATAAGCACGGCTCCTGTTTGGAATCATACCAATCACGATACGTTTTACGACTCTTTAAGAGAAAGCGGTTTCATTTATGGAAGTAATATCAAGATTGTAAAGGAACATCTTGACTATTCTGGAATGACCGAAGAAGAAATTTGTAAAGTGAATTTCTTACTGGCTCTAAAGTATATTTTCCAAGAAAACAATACAGATGATACTGATTTCATTGAAAGTATCATTAATTTTTACATTGAAATAAACGCCTATTCCACCTCTATCTTTTCTGAAATTTTAGGTGAGAAAAAATCAGCTTCACTTTTAGAGAAAATTATTCATAAGCGCATACAAATTGATGATAACCTAATTGATAGAAGTTTCAATTATTTTATTACAAATGCCTTACTTTTTACAGATATTCTAGCTTATAAAGCTTTTCTACAAACTAAAAAGATTTCGGAAAAACATATACAACATCTGGAATCTGCCATAGAAAGTATCGTTAGAGAAGTTTTAAATTCCAAAAATAAGAAAACAGAATACGACAAAAGTTTATTAAAACTGGTTGATCAATCTATAAGATATAAATCTCATAAAACACTTAATTTCCAAGAAGCCTTAGAAATAATAAATACCGATTTGGAAAAATATTATATTATGGATATTGCCAGTATGGCAACTTGGGGAGATTTAAATATTGATAAAAATGAAAAAACTCTACTTTTAAAACTTGGCAAAAAACTGGAATTAGAACAAGATAGAATAAACAATTCCATACATTTTATAGAGACATTTTATAACAACAATAAAGATAAAATTGCCCTATTAAGTTCTCAAAATATTGTAAAAACATTTTACTCCAACTCGAGCAAAATGGTTAGTAAACTTATTTCTAGAAATAGTAAACGTTTACAATTAGAAATTTTAGAAAGTAAGGAGTTAATGGTATTATTAACAAAATCGACGGTACGAGACCTAACGGACGACGAGCAGAAAAAAGTTCAAGCGCAATTGTTGGATATTTTTAAATCCATACCTAGTTTGGCTATTTTTATGCTTCCTGGAGGTGCATTACTATTGCCTTTGGTTATTAAGTTTATCCCTAAATTATTGCCATCATCATTTGATGATAATAGAATTGAAGAGTAGTTTACTCTAACCAATTTTTAAAGTCCTTTACTCGTTCTCTGGCAACAATAACATCTTGCTCGTGGTAAGAATGTAATTTTATTTGCAAACGTGAATTGGTATAGCTTACCATATCTTTTATAGCATTAATATTTACATAGAATGTTCTATTTACTCTAAAAAACAATTCCGGTTGTAATTGGTCTTCTAATTGCTCTAGGGTTAAATCTATTAAATAGTTTCTACCCTCGTTTGTATAAATATAAGACCCTTTGTTTTCACTGTAAATACATTCAATATCTTCTATTGGAATTAATTTTAAATGCTGTCCTACTCTTATCGAAAATCGCTTTTTATATTCCTTTTCTCCTCTTTCAATAGGATTAACCAAAAGCTTTTTAATGTCGTCGAAATTTAAGGTTATAGGGAGGTTTACATTTCGATTTGAATTAAACTTCTTAACAGCTTGCTCCATCTCGTCAACATCTATAGGCTTTAATAAATAATCTACACTATTTAGTTTAAAAGCCTGAAGGGCATATTCATCATAAGCTGTTGTAAAAATAATTGATGATTTTACTTCTACTAAATCGAAAATTTCGAATGACAAGCCATCACTTAGCTGGATGTCTAAAAAAATTAAATCAGGGTGCTCGTTTTCTTGAAACCAATTAACAGATTCTTCAACAGAGTGTAACATAGTTTCTGCGTTAATTCCAATCTTATCAAGCATTCGCTGTAAACGTCTTGCGGAGGGTTTTTCGTCTTCAATTATAATGACTTTCATTTCTTATCAAATTGGTTGGTTAGGCTTACATTCAATTTAAAACATTTATTCCCAATACTTTTTTTCTTCATCCATTAGTTCCTTAATTTTTCGCTCTTCCCAATTCTTTCCTAATACTATATCTGGTAAAAATACACTAAGAGCATGAATAGCTAAACCAATTCCCCAGAAAAATAAAGTAAAGAAGTTTTTATACTGGAAATAACTTTCACCTGCTTTTAAATCTTGTATATTAATAATAACAATCATAATGTTTATGATTATGTACACAAATAAGTGTGTATAAAAGCCCTTAATTTTTTTAACTCGTTTTCTAGCCCGTTCTAAACGCTCTAGTTCTGAAAATTCTCGTTTCATAATTAACTCCATTTGCTTTGATTAAATTTTTCTTCCTTTTCCAAAATCTCCTGTATTTTTCTTTCTTCCCAAGATTTACCATAACCAAATACAGTAAACCCATGAAATATCAAGCCCATTCCCCAACCTAGCATTGGAAACCAAAACCATTGAACCCCCCAATAAGTTTTGTAATTAATGAAGATAATAATGGGAATAATTATACAATATGAAATTAAATTTCCGTAGAATGATTTAATATTTTCAACTTGTTTTTTTGCTCTTAAATAAGCTTCTTCTTTGTTGTTTAGTGATCTTGTTTCCATAACTGTGATTTGTTTAGTTAGCATTGGAATTGCTACTGCAAAACTGTTTGCATCTTGATTAATAATAACTCTTCGTGTGGATAATAATTGGTAGCGCTGTGTAATATTATTTAAACCAACGCCGCTACTTTTTTTAACAATCTGCTTGATTTGCAAATTGTTTTCGATTACTAAAAGCCGGTCCTTTTCGTAAATCTTTATGTGTAAAGGATTTTTTTCGGTAACCATATTATGCTTTACAGCATTCTCCAATAATAATTGGAGTGAAAGAGGTACCACTTTACTATCTGGATTTGAAGCTTGTTCAGGAATATCAAAAACAATGCTGTCTTCAAATCGCATTTTCAATAAAGACATATACGTTTTTGCAAATTTTAATTCCTCGTCTACTGATACTAAATCTTTATTTTTTTGCTCTAGTACGTAGCGATATATTTTAGATAAGGAGGTTGTAAAATCTTGGGCTTTATCTGGATTTTCTTCTATTAAACTAGTAAGTACGTTTAAACTATTAAAAAGAAAATGTGGATCTAGCTGATTTTTTAAGGCATCAAATTTAGCTGTTTGTGTTTGAGCAACTATTTGAGATTCCTTAACCTTCTTTTCCTGATTCTTTTTATAGAAATAAACAGCATGAAACGTAATTACTATAGATAAAGTAATCCACAATCCAAAGGTGTAGTTTCTATAGGATTGATTGGCTATAAAAGTTTCAAACGATTGATGGTTATATACCATAGCCGTAAACATTTTCAATAAAAACAAGCCTACTAAGGTTATAACAACAGAGCCCAAAACACCAATTACAATCCGTTTAACGCTTTCTTTCTCCTTCCAAGGATACTTTTCTAATCGATCAAAAAAGTACATGTTAGAATAACCTAAAACAAAGGCGTATAATTGATAGAATCCAAAATTGAGAAGCAATCCGTTAACATCATCGAATTCAAACCCTTCAAAAAGCGCATTGCCTATTAAAAAGACCAAGCATCCAAGGCTAAAGGTTATGAAAATATTTTTAGTGTTTTTACTCATGATGTTAGTTTATATTCTATAAATGCTGGTTATGCTCTTATTTTCCAAATTGAATCAAATTTTATTTAAGGCTTAAATTTAGATAAACTACCTCAATTATAGTGAGGTCTATTAAACTTACCAATAATTTAATTTTATTGATGGATGAAATATCTTATTAAATACATGGATTTAAAAAAGACACTAACTGAACTGTCGTTTTTTATTTCTGAATTGTATTTTAATAATTTTTATACAAAATCATTCACCAAAACAACCGATTGAACAAAACATAATACTTCAACAACTCTAGCCGTATCCTAGGACAAAAAAAGCACCTTCATTTTTAATACAAAAGTGCTTCTATATATCCATTTCAATGGAATTTACTTATTTTTTTTAATTCTGAATTTTAAAATTAATAGGAATACTATAAGGTACTGATACCGGATTACTTCGTTGTTTACCTGGTATCATTCTAGGTAACAATCCAATAATTCGTTCTGCTTCTTGCTCTAGCATTTTATCTGGTCCTCGAGATTTAATATTAGTTACGTTTCCTTCCTTATCAACTACAAAAAGTACAATTACTCTTCCAGAAATCCCCAAATCCAAGGCCGTTGAAGGATAATTGAAGTTTTTGATAATATGATCGTTTACTTTTTTATTAAAACAATCTTTTAAATCTTGATTTGAAGTCCCCAAGCAGCCCGGATATATGGGCACCACTTCAACCACAGAAAAAGGAACAGAAATTTCCTCCTCTACTTCCTCTACAATTACATCCTCAACTTCAACTATCGGTTCTACAATTTTTTCCTCCTGACTAGTTTCAGTACTTTCTAATACTGTTTCCTCAATATCTTTGGTATCCTCAACCACGGTTATTGTTTCAGGAGTAGCAAGAACTGGTGGCGGTGGCGGTGGTGGAGGCATGTTTAAATCCATAATAGGAATATCCTCCTCAAATTCATGAACAATTTGAACCGTTTCTATACTTACTACGGAAGTTTCGAAAGTTTTATATTCCATAGATAAGTAGGTAAAAAGCAACATGACATTTAAGCCTATAGCGAAATATAGACTACTATTTCTACCGACGTCGATATTTGGATTTTTTTTAAGTTTCATGACAAAGTCATTTAGTCTATTAAAGTTAAGCAATTAACCACCTGAATGCTATGACATTAATCAGTTTCCAGAACCTATAATCAACCAAAAACTGCATTATAGCTTAGCTAAAAATGATGAAGTTGAACAATTAATCAAATTTGTTTGACGAAATGAATATATTTGAATTAAACCATCTACCTATGCTAACAAAAACCGAAAAATCGTTTTCCTTTTTATTTGCCTTCCTTCTTACAATAGAAATTGTTACCTCAAGTTTTGCAGAAATTGCAGCATTAAATTATTTAGCTAAACCAGCATTACTTACTTCATTAATATTCTTTTTCTGGAAACAAAGTAAGCAGATAGAAAAGAATACAAGAATAATGATACTATGTGCGCTGATTTTCTCTTTGATAGGAGACATTTTACTAATGTTTGTAAACCTTTCTGGAAATTATTTTATAGGCGGATTACTTGCCTTTTTAACTGCACATATTTTTTATGTTCTGGTATTTTTAAAACAAAGAAATCCATCTAAAAACAGTCTTGGTTTTATTGGATTTATGTTAGCCTACGGCATGCTTTTATTTTATCTTTTGCAAGACGGTTTAGGACAGATGTTGATACCTGTAATTTTATATATGTTAGTAATTTTGAGCATGGCAACAAGTGCTTTTTTACGTCAGGGAAATGTTGTGAAAAACAATTACATTTTAGTGTTCATTGGAGCTATTTTATTTATGATATCCGATAGTATTTTGGCTTTAAATAAATTTTATGAGCCTTTGCCTTTTACAAATTTTAGCATTATGTTTACCTACGGTTTTGCCCAACTTTTTATCGTTTTGGGACTATTAAAACAACAATAGATTTTATTTATAATACTTTATTTAACAAATAACAATCAACCACTTAACTTAAAGTCTCCAAACAATTAATTTAACTTTTTAAAAGGCCTTATTATCAATCTAGATGCTTTATCAAAATTGATATAATTATAAGTCCAGTTAAATAAAACCACTATTCTATTTCTAAAACCAACTAATGACATAAGGTGGACAAACATCCAAATAAACCATGCAAAAAAACCAGAAAACTTATAAGGTTTTAAATCAACTACAGCTTTATTTCTACCTATAGTTGCCATGGACCCCTTATCCTTGTATTCAAACTTTTTCAAAGGTTTCCCTTCTATTAATTTCATTAAATTTTGACCTAATAATTTCCCCTGTTGAATTGCAGGTTGAGCAACCTGAGGATGACCTTTTGGGTACTTTTCAGTTTCCATTAATGCAATGTCTCCTAGTGCAAAAACATTGGTATATCCTTCTACTTGGTTGTATCTATTTACACGATATCTATTTACTCTTTCAACAAGTGCTTTTTCAGATAATCCCTGAATAGGATTTCCAGTAACTCCAGCTGCCCAAATTAGAGTTTCTGTCTCTAAAATTAAATCGGTATTTGTGGATACTACTAAACCATTATAATTTACAACAAAAGTATTGCAGTGTACTGAAACCCCTAATTTCTCCAAAAACTCTAATGACTTTGCAGAAGCATGATCACTCATTGGCGGTAAAAGTTTGGGTCCAGCTTCCAATAAGTGGATTTGCATATCTTGAGAATTCAAATCGTGATAATCTCTTGGTAGAATATGGTTCTTCAATTCTGCAATAGCACCTGCCAACTCAACTCCCGTTGGTCCTCCTCCAACAATCACGAAATTCAAGAATGCTTCACGTTCCTCCAACGAATTTGCAATGGTTGCCCTTTCAAAGTTCTGAAGTATCAAACTTCTTATATTCAAAGCTTGTGGCAAATTTTTCATAGGCATGCTATTGGCTTCAATAGCCTTATTGCCAAAATAATTGGTTTTTGTACCTGTGGCAATTACCAAATAATCATAAGGCAATGTACCTATATCCGTAATAACCTGATTTTTTTCTGTATCTATTAAGGATACATGTGCCAAACGAAAAAAGATATTATTGTGTTTTTTTATAATTTTCCTAATAGGATAAGCTATAGAATCTGGCTCCAAACCAGAAGATGAAACTTGATAAAGTAATGGTTGAAAAGTGTGGTAATTACGTTTATCTAATAGTACAACTTGCACGTTTTTTTTCGCAAACTGTTTTACCAAGCTTACACCAGCGAAACCTCCGCCAATGATGACAATACGTGGGTTTTCGGATTTAGGAATGTTCATAAAATCTCATAAATAATCAGTAATAAAGGTACAATAAACAGTGGTTATGGACTACTTTTAAATATTATTTTACTTATTTGTAACTAAATGAAACAAATTAATACTAATAGATTAACTAAACCAACGAATTGAATAAAAAGTTAGAACATAGCTTTGTTGAAGAATTAGAGAAAAATCAGAATATCGTCCATAAGGTTTGTAGGATTTACACCAACAACCAAGAGGCACATAATGATTTGTTTCAAGAAATAACCATACAACTTTGGAAAGCTTACCCTAAGTTTAGAGGAGATTCTAAATTTAGTACCTGGATGTATCGTGTTGGTCTAAATACAGCCATAACACTCTATAGGAAACGCAAACGGTCTATTACCACAGAAGACTTTAGTTCTTTTCAGTATAAAATAAAATCGGAACCCTACGACGATACCGAAGAAGAACAATTAAAACTTTTATACAAAGCCGTTAGTCAATTAAATGATATTGAAAAAGCACTTGTTTTTCTTTATTTAGAAGACAAAAATTACAAAGAAATAAGTGAAACGCTTGGAATTAGCGAAGTAAATGCAAGAGTAAAAATGAATCGAGTGAAAACAAAGTTAAGAACCATTTTAAATCCGTAATACTATGGATGAGTTAGACCTATTAAAAAAAGATTGGAAGAAAGATGAAGATACTAAGTATCCGAAACTCTCTTATAACGAGTTATATAACATGATTTTGAAGAAGTCCTCTTCCATTGTCAAGTGGATTTTCATTATTAGCCTTTTAGAATTTACTTTTTGGCTGTTTATATCATTTGCATTTAAGGATGCTGATTTCAATAAACGCTTTGAAACGTATCATGCAGAAAACATTATGGTTCCATTTATGGTTTTGGGATATCTTATTTTAGCTTACTTCTTTTATAGGTTTTACATGAATTATAAAATCATTTCTGCCACAGATAGCGCCAAGATATTAATGGAAAACATATTAAAAACAAGACGTACAGTTAAGCAATATGTAGGTTTTAACTTAATATACTTAGCTGTTTCTTCCTTTATAGTATTAGCCATAAAATTTAACAGAGATAAAGAAGTTATTTCCATGATAGACAGTGCGTCTTCAAATGGCGAAATATTTAAAATCTACGCCATAACCATCATAGCAACTTGTTTAATACTTGCCGTGGCTATTGGGGTGATTTTAGGTTTCTACTACCTGATATATGGAATCTTATTAAAACGATTGAACAAGAATTATAGGGAATTAAAAAGATTGGAAATCTAATTAGTTATCATCTTCCAACCTCCATTTTCTCTTTTTGTTCAACTCCTCTTTTTCTAGCAAAACTTCTTGTGGAATTACTTTAAGAAAAGAAGGATGTTGCTCAATAGCATATTCTATTTTTTCCACAATTTGATCGATAGTTTCATTTTCATAATCGATTTCTAAAGGTTTCTTAATCTCAAAAGTTTGTAAAATATTTTTCTTTTTTACACGTAGTCCCTTTTTATCAAAAGATCGTCTAAACCCATCAATTACAATTGGTACAACAACAGGTTTGTAATGTTTTATAATATGAGCCGTTCCTTTTCTAATTGGCTTAAAAGGCGTTGTAGTTCCTTGTGGGAAGGTAATTACCCATCCATCTTCCAAAGCCATTTTAATATTGGAAATGTCGCTCATTTTAACCTGTCTTTTTATATCTTCACCTTTTGCTCTCCAAGTACGTTCAATACTAATTGAGCCAGCATAAGCTAAAATTTTAGGCAATAAACCTGACTTCATGGTTTCCTTTGCAGCTACATAATAGATGTTTAATTTAGGATTCCATAAGTAACCAATATTTTTAATATTGTCTTCACGATTACTTAAACTTGCATTAAACACATGGAACATAGCAACCACATCAGCAAAGTAAGTTTGATGATTGGATATAAAAAGAACATTTTTATCTGGTAAGTTTTTAATTATTTCTGAACCTTCAATTTGAAGTTCGTTAAATCCTCTAAAGCGTCTATGAGATAATGAACCAATAATTCTAATTACCCATTTTTTTATAAAAAGTATATGTCCGAAAGGATTTCTTTTAAATAATCCCATAAAATTAGTTTCAAAGTTATTAAGCACAAAGGTAACAAAACAGAACTTTTACAGGACTTGTTTTAACAAGTCTTTTATTTCACTAAGCATCATGGCTGTTGCTCCCCAAACCACATGACCGTTTAAATTAAAAGCAGGAACTATAACATCCCTATTATAAGAGGTTGATACAATTTCTGTTACTACATTAGCATCATCAATAAAATCGTTTAAAGTAACCTCCAAAATATCTTCTACCTCATCGTCTTGTTTAATAAAATTAGGAGTTTGTTTAGAGATTCCAAGAAATGGTTGCACAAAATAATTGCTTGGCGGAATATAAACTTGCGTAAGTGCTCTTACCACTTGAATTTGTTGTATTGGCACCCCAACCTCTTCAAAAGTTTCTCTAATTGCTGCATCTTGAATAGATGTGTCCGAAAGTTCAACTTTTCCTCCTGGAAATCCAACTTGCGCTGAATGAACTCCTTTATAGGTTTTTCTTAAAATTAAAACCAAATTGGTTTCTTGATTATAATTTGGATAAAACAGAGCCATAACCCCAGCTCTTTTAGCGTCTTTTATGAGATGTTTTTGTTTTTCCTGAAGTGCTTCCCTAAAAGGAGGAGACATTTTTAACTGAGAAGGTTCGGCTGGAAGTGGGATATTTTCTATTTTTGAAATGAGTTTACAAAATCTATCAAATTCCATGGTTTTTTATTAGATATTAAGCCTAAGGCTATCATTAATAAACCTGACATTTAAAAACATCTAAATTTATTTATGAAATATGTTTTTCTAGTGCTTTTTAGTTTTATTTTATTGAATTGTGAAGATAAACAATCTAGCAAAAATACGAAGGACTCTTTAAAAGAAACACCTAAAAAAGTTAAAAAAGACAGTCTTTTACACATTCAAACTAAAATTGAAGACACTATTAAGTTATCCGACAAAAATGCGATGGAGTTTTTTCTTCATTACGAAAAAGAAAACCCTGAAAACAAAGTACGCATTACCACAAGGTTTGGAACAATAGATATACTATTGTTCAATGAAACCAAGTTTCATAGGGCAAATTTCATCTTTTTAACTAAACAAGGATATTTCACTGACACACAATTTTACAGAGTAATAGATAATTTTATAATTCAAGCCGGAAATTCAGATAACTCAGAAATTGCTAAAAAACGCAATAAAATTGGAAAATATCTACTTCCTACAGACACTAAAAGAGGCTTTAAACATGAAAGAGGAGTTATAAGCATGCCAAGTAGTGAAATAGAAAACCCATATAAACTAGCCTCTCCATTCGAGTTTTTCATTGTGCAACAAGAAGGTGGTGCACATCATTTAGATGGAGATTACACCATCTTTGGTAAAGTAATTAATGGAATGGATGTGGTAGATACAATTGCCAAACAAAAAACAGACGATAGCGATTGGCCATTGAGCAATATCTATATTAAAAATGTAGAAATTATTAATTAGTTTATACCATCAACTTCAGATTCAACTTTATTTTGCTTCGTCCTTATAAACAGTTGGCAAACTAATTTTAAAGCGAACAGCTAAAAGTCTTACTACAATTACAATTAATCCAGCTAATGCAAAAGCTATGTCAATATCAATAGGTAGTTTTTTAATTAAAAAATAAGAAAAACCACCAACAATACATGCCGTAGCATAGATTTCCTTTCTAAATATAACTGGAATTTCATTACATAGAATATCTCTTATAACACCACCAAAACAAGCAGAAATTGTACCTAATGATACACATATAATTGGGTTTAGTCCTGCCGAAATCCCCTTCTCTACTCCAACAACAGTATATAGACCTATTCCAACGGTATCAAATAACAATAAGGATTTTCTTAAATAATCAATCTTATGTCTAAATACTACAGTAAAAATTGTTGAACCTAAAATAACATAAGTGTAAGTCATATTTTTCATCCAACTTACAGGGGTGTCACCAATTAAAATGTCCCTTAAGGTTCCTCCACCCACGGCAGTAACAAAAGCTATAATTAAGATACCAAATGGATCCATACGTTTACTTAAGGCAACTAATACACCCGAAATAGCAAAAGCTACGGTTCCTATAATATCTAAAGTATAAAACATCGTAAATTATTTTTTAAGGATTGACACATAAAAAAGGTTTTACCTTATTCTGTTAAATGAGCAAAATAAAGACAATTGTAAACCATATAAAAGGTTTATACTGAAAATCTGAACTCATAAGTGCTAAAAATAAACAATTCAAGGCTATTAAATTACAGTTCGGAACTCCTAGTTCGGTGGGAATTCAAATTATCAGGACATTTGAAAAGTATTAATCAATTTAAACATTTTATCATGAAAACATTAGCTTTAATTTTCTCATTCTTTTTTATTACACCTGTACCTGAAACTTTAGACATTGTAAACACTTATTCTATAACCGTAACAATTAACAATCCTTTAAGTGACAACGGCACTATGATAATTGGATTACACAACGAAAGCACTTTTATGAAAAGCCAAGGTATTGAAAACCAAAAAAGTGTTATTATAGACGGAAAAGTCCAAGTTACATTTGAAGATTTAAAACCTGGGACCTATGCCATTATGGTACTTCATGATGCGAATGGAAATGGAAGAATGGACTTTAACGACAATGGCATGCCATTAGAATCTTATGGTATGTCTAACAACCCGATGTTATACGGGCCACCAAGTTTTACCGATGCTAAGTTTAATTTAGAAAATGAAGACTTAGAGCTACAAATTAGACTGTAAAAGGATAATTTATAAAAAAAATAAACGACCTATTGATAATAAAAAACATCTAAATAGGTCGTTTTATAGTTGCTATTAATCTATTAGGTTATACTGTTTCGCCTAACCAAGCTTTCATCATCCAGATAGTTTTTTCTTGTTCTGTAATTAAGTCACTCATCATGGAATTAGTTCCTTCGTCTTTTACCTCGTCTGTCTTCTCTAAAATTTGTCTCTCAATTTCCAATAGTACACACAAAGAGTCAACAATTAAACCAACTGCTTTTTCATCTTGAGAAATATTTTTACCAACAGGTACTTTCGCTAACTTGGTGTAATCTTCTAGTGTATGTAAAGGTGTTTCCCCTAATGTTAAAATACGCTCAGCAATTTCGTCTACTTTAATGTTGGCGTCTGTATATAATTCTTCAAATTTAACATGTAAATCGAAAAAACGTCTTCCTTTAATATTCCAGTGGATTCCCCTTAAATTTTGGTAATATATTTGAAAGTTTGCTAAAAGCTCGTTTAAGTCTTTTGCTATATCTTTAGTCTTATTTTGATTTAATCCTATACTATTAAGTTTCATAATACCTTCTTTTTTAATTATTTACTCAAAGTTACAAGATAATTTTCAAAAATTATCATAGTTTTAATTGATAGTTTTTATATTTTTATAGTCTAAATTGATACTCATGACAATTACGCAATTATACTACGTTCTTGCAGTAGCTGAACACAAGAACTTTACTAAAGCCGCAGAAAAATGCTTTGTTACCCAGCCTACATTAAGTATGCAAATACAAAAATTAGAAGCGGAATTGGATATCTTAATTTTCGATAGAAGCAAAAAACCTATAGAACTGACAGATGTTGGTAAAAAAATAGTAAACCAAGCTAAAAATATTGTAAACGAATCGTATAGAATTCAAGATATTGTTGATCAACAAAAAGGGTTTATTGGAGGTGAGTTTAAGTTAGGTATAATTCCAACTATTATGCCCACGCTTTTACCCATGTTTTTAAAAAGCTTTATAAGGAAATACCCTAAAATAAAACTTAAAATTGAAGAGTTAACCACAGAGGATATTATCTTCGGTTTAAACGAAGGTCATTTGGATGCTGCAATTGCTGCAACACCTTTAAAAATAGATAGTATTAAAGAACGTGTACTCTATTACGAACCTTTTGTAGGTTATATTCCCGAGCATCATAGGTTACATAACCAACAAAAAATAAGCACAACTAGTTTAGAAATAGACGACATGCTTCTTCTAGAAGATGGTCATTGTTTTAGAGATGGAGTTATTAATTTATGCAAAACTTTTAAAAACCAAATAGATAGTAATTTCCAATTAGAAAGCGGAAGCATTGAGACCTTAATAAAACTTTCAAATGAAGGTTTAGGAATGACACTCCTTCCTTACTTACACACATTGGACCTAAACGACAAATCTAAAACTAATTTACGTCACTTTAACTCACCTCCTCCCGCTAGAGAAGTTAGTTTGTTATATCATAGAAGCGAATTAAAAATGCAGATTATTGAAGCACTACAAACTGTAATTTCAGGTATTATAAGAGGCGCAATTGCATTTGAAAATGTAGAAATAATTAGTCCGTTACCAAATAAAAAGGAAGCCTAATCTTGCAATTATTCTGGTCCAACCATCAATTTAATAAGTAAAAAATAATAAATCAAAAAGAAAAAGCGACCAGTTGGTCGCTTTTTCTTTTATTCTTCTTTTAAATAGATTAAACATTGATTCAAATCGGGGTTTTGCTGAACAAGAGATTGAATAAAAACTTTTAACTCTTCAATTTCATAGGGCAATAATCTTTGAAGGGCTTTTTGTACTTCTCTGCAAAACAACGTAGCATCAAAACTTACTTTATCGAGTACAGTTTTTGTATACTCGAACATTGCTCTTGACATAGTATTATTAGGTTTTGGTTAAAAAGTAGATTTGTTTAATAAGCTTAATAGTTTAGATTAGTATGCTAAATTTAATGAAAAAAAGGATTGCTTTCTCATTTAAGCATAAATTTAACAATCTATTTAAAACTAGAACTTATTATCACCATCTAATAAATTGCCTAAGCCTCCAAGAATACTACCTTCTCCCTTGTCTTTACCTCCTCCTTGTGGAGCAGCCGCCAAAACACGTCCAGCCAATCTACTAAATGGTAAAGATTGAATGTATACAGTTCCTGGTCCTTGAAGTTTTGCAAAAAACACTCCTTCTCCTCCGAAAATAGTGTTTTTTATGCCCCCAATAAACTCAATGTCATAGTCTACATCTTTTGTAAATCCTACGATACAGCCAGTATCTACCCTAAGCACTTCTCCTGATTGAAGTTCTTTCTTTGCCATAGTTCCACCCGCATGAACAAAAGCCATTCCATTACCTTCAAGTTTTTGCATAATAAAACCTTCGCCACCAAACAATCCTCGACCAAGCTTTTTGCTAAACTCGATACCAATACTTACTCCTTTGGCAGCGCATAAAAAAGCATCCTTCTGACAAATAAATTTCCCATTAAAAGCCGTTAAATCAATCGGGATTATTTTTCCGGGATAAGGTGATGCAAAACTAACCTTACGCTTACCTGATAAATTATTGTAAAAGGCTGTAATAAATAAACTTTCTCCTGTAAGAATTCGTTTTCCAGCTCCAAGAATAGAATTTAAAAAACCTTTGTTTTTAGATGAGCCATCACCAAAAATAGTTTCCATTTTAATGCCATCATCCATCATCATAAAGGTTCCTGCTTCAGCTACAACGGCTTCTTGAGGATCCAATTCTATTTCAACAAACTGCATCTCTTCACCGTAAATCTTGTAATCTATTTCGTGAGCTATCATAATATTTTGAGTTATTGTATTATTTATAGTATCAGTTGCTACTTTAAATAATTTGTTACATTTTTTTAAAAATTTTGTACTGTTGAATACGCAACATTTCTTCTATAAACCATATAAAAACCTATGCTTTCAATTTAAGAGTCCACTCAAATTTAAAATTAGAAACCTCAACTCCTTCTTCGTTAGTTCCTTTTGCATACAGCCATAAGGTTTGCCCCTCGCCCGTGGCAATAGCTTTTTTTATCACCTCATTTACTTGATGACCTTCAGTACAAACAAAGGTAATTTTACCTGTGGCTTTTTTTACAAAGCTTGCTTGATTGTTAGCAACTAACATGGAAATGTTTTTACCACTAGCTTTTATTTCCTGCATAACTAATGCACCTGTAGTAAGTTCGGCTGCCATGCCTTGAACTGCCCAAAACATAGAATTGAATGGATTTTGATTTATCCATCTATGTTTTACAGTTACAACACATTTTTCTTTGTCGATAGAGCGCATTCTAACTCCAGTAAAAAAGGCCGAAGGCAATTTAAAAAATAAGTAGGTATTGAGTTTTTTAGGTGTTATATTCATTGGTGTTTTTTATTTTTTATAAGATTTTCAAGCGATTTATTAGCTCTATTTTTCGTTTTAACCTTCGATGATATATTTTTATTTATTCCAGTTTTTCAACAACAAAAGCTGGTGGATATTGGGTTGTAAACAAACCATCCCAACTACTAGCAAAAATTACTTGGGTACCATCACGATTAGGTACAGCCTGAGCTCCTTGTGGATAACCATTATGGTAAGTTGCGTGATGAACTCCAAACCTCTCAACAATATCGCTTGAATCTAATTTTATTGCAAATATTTCTTTTTCACCTATCGTTTTACAGCAACCTTCACTAACATAAGCCCAGCCAGGTCTATTAATATTCCTACAGCTAATATGACCTCCCCAAACGCCATAAGCTTCTGTGTATTTAAAAAGGGGAGTTAGTAACCCATCACTTAAACGAACCATTTTAATATAATAATCATTAGGTCTTGTTTCTACATCTCCAAAGGCCACATAAACTTCGTTTCCCTCTGAATCAATCCCTAAATCTGCATGAGTTGTAAAATCTGTTAAATGTCTTTTATTTGTTAAATCTAAATCATAAACTTTTAATCCTTGATTGTCTGCACTTCCATCTGGTTGCCAGCTAACCACTGCATAATTCCCTAAAGGACTTACAGAAAACCAATCTAATCCTTCTTTTGAACCTAATTCTTTTGTTCCCACTATAGTAGAGTTCAATATATCAAAAACTATTAAAGTTACATTATTAAAATTTTCACCTATCAGACCTATATACCTATCATCGTTAGACATATTTCCTTCATTATATCCGTAACTTATATTTTGAAAATCACTAAAAGTATAAATAGTCTGACTAACATTTATTAATATATTATACGAAACCAATTTATTACCTGAAGTACCATACATAATATTCGGGTTAATATTCGACCAAGTAGCCGAACTTGGAATATTAGCCCATTTTTTAAACTTAAAGGTCTTGGCATCTAAAATTGCAGCAGGGAAACCTGCTAATTTAATAAGAGTACCGTCACTATTCCAAGGAGAATCTTTACTGTAATGATGACGTAGTTGCTGTGTGTCTTTTCCAAAAACTTCAACGTCGCTTATTCGAGTTACCTGATTACCAAAATCATTTACAAATGGCACTAAATACTCGGGACTATTTAAGGCAGGTTCATAAGCCTTCCAGGTGGCATCCAAAACTGTTTCAACAATTGGATAAGTTTGAGAGAAACAACTAGAACACAATAAGAACAAGACATAAACTGCTTTTTTCATTTATACAGACCAATTGATTTACTGCAATTTATTAAAAATAACTGAATTAAACTTTGTTAATTTTTTGTTAAATTCTAGTACTTTGTATTGCATAATACCTTCCTAAAGACATATATTTGCATTAGATACTATTATATACTTTACAAAATGATTAATAAAAACCATAAAAATATTGCCACATTTATTCATTTATCAACTTTTTCAAGGTTCCTTTTCCCTTTAGGAAATTTTATTGGACCAATAGTTTTATGGGTTGCCAATAAGGACAAGTCAGAATTTATAGACACTCATGGAAAACAAGCTTTAAACTTTCAGATTAGTATTTTGTTATATGCTATTATACTGGGGATGATTACCATTCCATTATTCATATTTAACTTGTTTAATGGTTTTAACTTTTTAGATATAGATGCTTTTAATAGCATACATATTAGTTTAACAAAACCCTCTCCTTTACTTTATATCACTGGAGGATTCGGCTTTATAGCAGTTGTAAGTTTTATCCTTGAATTAATTTTTATTGTTAAAGCAAGTCTTGCAGCGAAAGAGGGAGAATATTATAAATATCCATTTACAATCAAATTTCTAAAATAAATTCATCAATCGCTTTATATAAAAATATTAAGCAACAAATCAAAAAAATGAACAGTTTAATAAAATCAGGAGGTGTAGAATGCGAGAAGCATACTACCTTAATTAAAAACAGCATTGACACATGAAGATAGAAAACACAAAGGCTCAAATGCGAAAAGGCGTACTAGAATACTGCATATTGTCCGTACTAAAAGATGAGGACGCTTATGTTGCAGAAATTTTAGAAACCTTAAAAGATGCCAAAATGTTAGTAGTGGAAGGAACTATCTACCCTTTATTAACACGACTTAAAAATGCCGGGTTACTTAATTACCGATGGGAAGAATCCACCTCGGGCCCACCAAGAAAGTACTATGGCCTTACAGAAAAAGGAAAATTATTTCTAATGGAATTAAACACCACTTGGAATGAATTACAAAACGCAGTCAATTTAGTAACCAATCAAAAAACCACGAAATAATGAATAAAACAGTCAATATAAACTTAGCAGGTATCTTTTTCCATATAGATGAAGATGCATACTTAAAACTGCAGCGCTATCTTGAGGCTATAAAACGTTCATTTACCGACTCTCAAGGACGCGATGAAATTATTGCTGATATTGAAGCAAGAATTTCTGAACTTTTTACTGAGCGCATTAAACATGATAAGCAGGTTATTGGTATCAAAGAAGTTGACGAAGTAATAAGCATCATGGGACAACCTGAAGATTACCTGGTGGATGATGAAATTTTTGAAGACGAACCAAGATCCACTTACCAAAGTCGACCTTATGGATCTTCTAAAAAATTATTTAGAGATACTGACAACTCCTACATAGGTGGCGTATCGTCTGGGCTTGGACATTATTTGGGAATTGATGCCCTTTGGGTTCGTTTATTATGGATTTTATTAGCTATTGGATCTGGTGGAACTTTCATATTTATATACATACTTTTCTGGATTTTAGTTCCTGAAGCTCTTACAACAGCCGACAAACTAACCATGACAGGAGAGCCTGTAAATATCAGTAACATTGAAAAAAAAATTAAAGATGGATTTGAAAATGTAACACAAACCGTTTCGGATACTGTAAAAAACATAGACGTTGCTAAACAAAGCAACAAAATTAAATCAAGTTCGAAATCGTTTTTTGACACGTTAGGAGAAGTGATTATGTTCTTTTTAAACATTATCGCCAAATTTATAGGAGTAATACTAATAATCATTGGAGCCTCTACACTAATCGGATTAATTATTGGTTTTTTAACCGTTGGAGTGGCAGACATAATTATGGTTCCAGGATTCGACTTTATCGATGCAGCCAACGCAGCAAACACACCTGTATGGCTAATGTCGTTATTGATATTTTTTTCCATAGGAATTCCATTCTTCTTTGTGTTCTATTTAGGCTTAAAGATTTTAATAAACAACTTAAAGTCCATAGGGAACATTGCTAAATTCTCGCTGTTAGGAATTTGGATTTTAGCCATAATAAGTCTAATAGTAATTGGTGTAAAACAAGCTAGTGAACATGCTTTTGATGCCAATATATCTGAAAAGGTAGAATTAAATATTACCGCAAATGACACCTTGAAAATAAAGATGTATGGAAATGACTCATACAAGAAACATATTAGAAGAAATACAGGTTTTGAATTAGTTTATAATGAAGCGGATGAGAAAATTATTTTTTCTTCGGATGTACGACTCATTGTAAGATCAACTAAAGATAGCTTAGCATCAATTAACATTCAAAAAAGTGCTGAAGGGAGTAGTTATAAACAAGCAAAAGAACGCGCCAAGAACATAAATTACAACTTCAATTTACGAAATAACGTATTGATGTTAAATTCTTATTTAACAACCGACTTTCAAAATAAATTTAGCGATCAGGAAGTTGAAATAATACTATATCTACCGGAAGGCACAAGCTTAATAGCTGATGAAAACACCTCAAGTTTTCATAGTAACACAAGTAGTTATAACGACATTTTGGATCACGGCATGGAAGGTTATTTATTAAAAATAATGGATAATTCTATTTATTGTGAAGACTGTCCTAGCGAATTTAATATAGATATTGATGTTAACGACAAAAAATCGCGAGTTAAAATAAACAATGAAGGTGTAAACATTAAATCGAATGAATCTAGTTTGGAAATTAACGAAAACGGAGTAAAAGCCGAAAGTGAAACAGTTAGAGTAGATATTGACGAAAATGGCATAAACATAAGCACAGAAGGAAACTAATCAATTCATCTGTAAAAAATAACAATTCAGAAATATTAAATTTATTAACAGCTAATAAAACACAATCTTTACATCACACATCATCCTTCCAACAAGGAATAACAGCTTTAGCGGATACATCAAAAAACGAACAATTATGAACACACTAACAAAAGTATTAGCTTCTATTATTCTTGCCATCGTAATGATGTCATGCAATTTCACCGGAAAATTTGGTACAGGAATCAATGGTAACGGAAACGTTATAACAAAAGAAAGAGCAATAAAGGAATCTTTTAATTCGGTAAAAATAAGTCGTGGATTAGAGTTACAGCTTACTCAAGGTGACACTGAAAGCTTAAAGGTTGAAGCAGATGAAAACCTTCACGATATTATTACCACCACAGTTGAAAATAAGGTTCTAACAATATCAACTACAGATAACATTGGAGAGTCCACTGCACAGAAAATTTTGTTGAGTTTCAAAAATATAATCTCAATTAAAGCAACAAGCGGCAGTGAGGTTTATTCTACAAACACCATTCAGGTAGAAGATTTAAAACTTGATACAACCAGTGGCAGCGACTTGGAATTAAGCATAAATGCAACTTCGATTTCTTGTCATTCTACGAGCGGCAGTAATATTGAGTTAAAGGGGAAAGCAGAAGTTTTTATTGCTGAAGCATCTAGTGGAAGCTCTATTGAGGCTGAAAACCTAATAGCCAAAAATGCTCAAGTAAAATCATCTAGTGGCGCTAACATTGTTGTTAATGCTATTGAGAAACTTACTGCAAAAGCGTCTAGTGGTGGAGATGTTAAATATATTGGAAATCCCGAAGTTATTGAAAAAAGCGATGGTGTTTCAGGTTCTATAAAAAGAGAATAGAAACCATGAATTATAACAATGTATTAAAGTGCCAGTCCAATCTATTATTAGATTCGACTGGCCTTTTTATTCAATTACTGTTTATTCTTTAACTTCATTTGATAAAGATCAAAGTTTTCAGCCCAATAATCTTTAATTACAAACTCTAATTCAAACCCCAACTTTTCATAAAACCTATAGGCAAGCTGCGAAGTTCTAACAACAACTGTAGCTATTTCAAAATTCCTTTTTAAATAGTTAAGTCTGTATTCGGCCAACTTTTTCCCAATACCTTTTCCTTGAAAATTAGGATCAATAATATCCCACGAAATCCTGGCTAATTTTTCTTTAGGAAAATAATTTATTCCTCCACAACCAAGAATTTGTTGATTTTCTTCAAATACAAAATAGTCTTCAACTTCATTATTTAAATAATTTTTAAAGTCGTTTTCTTCCGAATGATCAAAATATTCAGGTGTATTCCGTCTTAATAATTCAATTAATATAGAATGATCTTTTTTTGAATATTTTCTTATCATATTGATTATATTAGTATTTCTATACAAAATACAACTTTTCAATTCTTTTTAAGAAATAAAGTCAAGCTATTTCGAAGTTTCATAAAACAAAAAATCCGAAAACTTTCATTTTCGGATTTTCAATTATTTAGTAATTCTAATTAGTTGTAGTTAGACGTTGACACTTCAAAAGTAGAATCTTTTGAAGCCAAATATCTTTCAGCATCTAAAGCTGCCATACATCCTGTTCCTGCAGCTGTAACAGCTTGTCTGTACACATTATCTGCTGCATCTCCTGAAACAAAAACACCTTCAACGTTAGTTTTAGAGGTTCCAGGAACATTAATGATGTATCCCGTTTCATCTAATTCCAAAAAGTCTTTAAAAATATCTGTATTTGGTTTGTGTCCAATGGCTACGAAAAATCCAGTTGCTGGAATAACATGCTTTTCATTAGTTTTATTATTAACCACACGCACTCCTGTAACTACTTGACCGTCTCCTAAAACCTCATCAGTTTCAGTATTATAAAGAATTTCAATATTCTCGGTATTTTGTACACGAGCGGCCATAATTTTAGAAGCTCTAAACTCGTCACGTCTTACCAGCATAGTTACTTTTTTACAAAGTTTAGATAGGTAATGAGCTTCTTCGCAAGCAGAATCTCCTGCTCCAACAATAACAACTTCATGATTTCTATAGAAAAACCCATCGCAAACGGCACAAGCAGAAACACCTCCACCAAGTTTTAAATACTTTTGCTCAGAATCTATTCCTAAATATTTTGCAGAAGCTCCCGTTGAAATAATTACTGTTTCACAATGAATTTCTTTAGTATCGTTTACCCAAACTTTATGCAGATCGCCAGAAAAATCCACACGAGTTACCCATCCGTCACGAACATCTGCTTCAAAACGCTCGGCTTGTTTTTTAAGCTGCATCATCATTTCTGGGCCTGTTATGCCATCTGGATATCCAGGAAAATTCTCAACTTCATTTGTTGTGGTTAATTGACCTCCAGGCTGTAGTCCTTGGTATAAAACCGGTTTCATATTAGCTCTAGCGGCGTAGATTGCTGCGGTATACCCTGCAGGTCCTGATCCTATAATCAAACACTTAACTTTCTCTATTTTTTCAGACATAATACACTTGTAATTTATTTGTGCAAAAATAGAGTTTTTAAAAGAAATCATCGCCCTATAACTAATTAAAAGTTACAATACATAGATAGCTTTGTTCTATCTACTATTTTCAAACTAAAAAATATACTTACCATTTTATTAAAATTAATAATGGCATCCCAAAAAAAACAGACAAGCGTTTTCAAAAACGCCCATCTGCTCCATCGCTATTAACCAAACTAACTAATATTCTATTAGGTTTTATATTTTGTTAATCAATTATATCTCCAACATCATCTGCAACATCTTCTACGGCATCACCCACATCATCTGCAACGTCTTCAATGTCATTAGATTTTTGATCTCTACAACTTGGTAATACCAAGGACATAGTGAATGAAAATAAAAATATATAAAGTAAATTTTTCATGATAATAAATTTAAATGGTTGATGATTTACAATTTTTTACGCCCCATTAATAGTGAAATGATAAATAACACTAGAAATATAAAAAATAAGATTTTAGCAATTCCTGTAGCTGCTCCGGCAATTCCTCCAAAGCCTAAAACTCCAGCTATTATAGCCACTACAATAAATATGATTGTCCAACGTAACATAATTTAATTTTTTAAGGGTTAAAATTTGAGATTTTGTTTATCAAACCTCTACACTACAAATATCGAGATTTGTTTTAGGCATGTTTTGCTTTATTGAATTAACCTTTAACTCAAATGCCCATCAATTAACGCATTAAGCGTAAACACTTATACCATTTTGAGCAAACTTGTAGTCTTTAGGACTACAGTTATATTTTTCTTTAAAAATTTTAGAAAAATAACTTCTACTTGTTAAACCTATGGAGTAAACTACTTCTGAAATATTCATATCGGTGTTTTTTATCAACTCTTCTGCTTTTTTTATACGAACCTCTCTAACATATTCAGTAACAGTATGACCATACATTAATCTAAATCCTTCTTGAAGTTTTGATGGTGAAAGGCCAAATTGATCATATAATTGGTTGATGGTAATTTGATTTTCGTAGTCTGTATTAATATATCTTGACACTTCTTGAATGGTTTCAATTTCTCTTTTATTTAATGAACCTGATTCTTGTTGTGGATTTTTAAGATCGTCGGCATGTTGTTGAATTTCTAAAGCCAAAATAACATGAACTAATCCTTGGATTAAAAGACTTCTTACAATACCTTTTTGTGTAATAGCATTTAATTGTTCAATTTTTTCTGCTATCTGTAGATTATTAGAGCCTATGTAAACATAGTTTTCAGAGTTATTTTGAGTGAAAAATGTTTCTCTTAATTTTCCAATTAAATCATGGTTCCCAGAAACACCTACTCTATCAGAAGTTTGAACCGTAATTAGAGTAGTTTGCAACTGTTCATCTTTAGTGAAATACAATATATGTTGTTTGTTTTTCTTACAAGTTAAAATCCCTGTTTGGTAACTTTCTAAATTGTGCTTTTCCTTATTTAAACCAAAGCTATGACTAATACTTCCTTTTGAACAATAGGTAAAGTAAATAGGACTTTTGTCTTGAATATTAATAGCCAACTTTAAATTATGATAAAAAAGCATATCGAATTCAAGATAGGAAATACCTCCTTTTAAAGTCATACCTTTAATTTTTCCCTTCCCTATTCTATTGTCTATCTCCAAGGAATATTCATCTAAATCTTTTAAAATTTTGCCACCAAAATTAGCTTTTAACTGTTCTAACATGGCTTTAATAGTACTGGAGTTAAGATGTGTGATTTTCATAGTATTTGCCTTTATAAATTAACGCTTGGTCAACTTGATTATAAAGGTCGTAACACTACCATGATAATTCATTACACAATTTTTGTATTATGTTATAGAACTATTGTTTTTGAAGCAAAAAGCTGATAAATAACTCTAAAAACAAAGCTTACTTTATTTAACAATCCAATAATCCTTAGAGTTTTATTAAAAGTAGAAGATGATATTTTAATGCTTAAGTAAAAACAAAAAGAAGAGGTTAAACAGGTAATAAAACCACAAATTGTGCACCTTCACCTAGTTTTGAAGTTGCATAAATAAAACCATTATGATTTTCTACAATTTTTTTACATATAGCTAAACCTATTCCCGTTCCTGTATATTCGGTTCTTTGGTGTAGGCGTTGGAAAACTTCGAATATTTTTTGAGCATGTTGGTTGTCGAATCCTATACCATTATCTGTAACCGTAATTTTATAATAATACGTATGGGTTTTTATATTGTTTAAAGGCAAACCAGATGCTGGTATTTTTTCTGATTGAATTTCAATCATAGGTTTTTCGGTAAGACTTCTATATTTAAGGGAATTTGAAATTAGATTTGAAAACAATTGTTCCATCTGAAAAAACAGGCCTTTAATTTCGGGAAGTTCACCAATTTTAATTTCAGCTTTGGCTTCAGAAATATGAGTAGTAAGGTCATCTGAAACCTTTTCGAGTACTTGGTTTAAATGTATTGTACTAAAATTAGCTTCACTACTGTCAATTCTAGAATAGGTTAATAAATTCTGAATTAGAGATTGCATTCTACTTCCGGCATTCTTTACTTTTTCAAAATACTCTTTGCTTTTTTCTGAAAACTGACTGTCCTCCTTATCTTCTATTCTAGAAATAAAAAGTTGAATTTTTCGAAGGGGCTCTTGTAAATCGTGGCTTGCTACACGATTAAATGACTCTAATTCAGCATTACTTTGCTTGAGCTCCAAATTGCTTTTACGCAAACTTGCTTCGGCCTTTAAAGCATCCGTAACATCCTGAACCACTCCAATCATAACTGTCTTGTCTTCTTTATTTATAAATTGTTCATTTGTTTTAAAATACTTAATAGAATCGCTTTTTGTAATTACTCGGTAGGTGTATTCCTTAGGTTGCAAGTCATCTACGGACTGCCTAAACATATTTTCTACCAAACTAAGGTCTTCAGGATGAATAAATTCTTTATATCTTTTAATTGAAGATTCGAAGCCTTTAGGCTTATAACCTAGCATATGGAAGAAATTATCGGAAATCTCTAAAGTGTCTGAATCCGTATACCAAAGAAAACTGCCTATTTTCGCCATACTTTCGGCATCAGTAAGAATAGAGTTTCTTATAATAAGTTGTTCGTTTAAATTTATTAGCTGATTTTCTTTTTGCTTTTCATCTGTAATTTCTCTCATTGTTACAGTAACGCCATCGCCTAATTTTATAGCCGTTGACCTAAACCAAAGTAACTTATCGTTTATTAGGTGTGATAACTCATAAGTTTCTGACTTGTTTTGTTCTACTGAACTTACTAGACGTTCAAAAACACCATTTTCGAAAACCTCAGGAAAAACTTGAGATAACTTTTTGTTTTTTAAATTTTCAGGTTGGTCGCCTATGAGAGGATTTATTCTATCGTTTACAAACAAAATCTCAAAATCAATAATTTCTCCTTGATCATCACGAATACTTTTGAAATTCATAATTACATGAGAAATACTTTTAAAAATATTTCCTAAAAAAGCATGATTATCTAACAATCTAAGATTCTGATCCTCTAATTCCTTTTTTAATGTTAACTGTTCTTTTCTCGCTTCTTCCTCTACGGTTGAATTTCTTGCTGTAATTAAAATACCTTCCAATAAAGGTGTTGATACACATTGAAACCACATTTGAGATTGGTTCATAGTCATTTCAACTTCAAACTTTACCTTTTCCTTATTCTTATAACTTACTTTAAAACTATTAAAAGTATCGCTATCTTTTAAAAACGGATAAACTTCAATAACCGTTTTACCTATTATTTCATCGGGTTCAAGTCCGAAATAATCTCGGTTACGATCGTTTGCAAAAACTATTTGAAAATCGACAATGTTTTCAGAGGCATCAAATATTGGTTCGTAATAGTTTACTACATTATCGGTAGTTCCTACGACACTTTTTAGAAATGCTTCCGATTCTCGAAACCTGATTTTATTTTTATATATTCTTATAAATGAAATAACAAAAACGAAAAGTGCAAAAACTCCTAAAAGCAATAAAGTTATAGGTGCTAATGATTTATATGAATTGTAAACAGCTTTTCTTTCCTCCATCAAATTTTCAACCTCATCTATCATTTCAACTGTTAGATCTCGAATATGATGAAGAGTTCCATTGATCTTCATTTTTTGTTCTTGCGAATAACCTTTAGCATGAAATTGGTTACTGTCTGCTTCCTGAAGTTGTTGGTACAATCTGTTCAATAATACATTTAAAGCCTCAACACGGTTTAATTGGCTCGGATTGTTACTGGTTAAAGTTCGTAAACTGTCTATAATAGATCTTCCTTCTTCTTGGTAATTTTTAAAAATGATACTAGCTCCATCAGTTTTTAATATGTTATTTCTAAATTCTTCAGATTCGGCTTCAGTATAATGTGTAGTTAATTTACTTATTCCGTTATATACTTGTAGTGTGTGGTTTACCGTTTCAGCAGATTCTTGCATCCGCTTAATCTGCTTATAAGTAGTACTTGTGGAGAAAATAAGCACAGCTAAAGCAACAACTAATAAAATGATGTATGTTTTAGAAGAAGTGTATAACTGTTTAAAATTCATAGTAACTTAAAGCTTTAAATACGGAAAAGAAAGGTCTCTTTATTTAAATTGGAATTATGGTACTGCCAATTTAGTTGTAAAACTTTCTCAACCACTTCACGCAATTTACTAAAGCTATTGGGCTTATTTACATAAATATTTGCCCCGTTTGAAAATGTGTCTTCTATGTCTTTTTCCGAAGATGAAGTGGAGTATATAGCCACACACAAGTCCTTAAGTTTGGGGTTACTTCTAATTTCCAACAAACACTGTTGCCCGTTTTTTATGGGCATATTAAGATCTAAAAACACCAGACTAGGCAAAATAACATTGGGTAAATTAAGGTAATCCATCAACTCCTGTCCATGATTAAAAAGGGAGAGTTTTGTTCTTATATCTAAACCTTCTAATGCTTCGCCAAACAAAATTCTATCATCCTCATCATCGTCTGCTAAAGCTATATTTAATAAAATATCACTCATTTAGTAAACTTAAATTAATTGTTGTTTTTTATTTTTCATTATTCGCTGAAAAGCACTAGGTGTAAGTCCGGTTGTTTTTTTAAATTGTCCGGACAAGTGGGCAACGCTACTATAATCTAATTGAAAAGCAATTTCTGTCAAGGTTAAATCTGTATTACACATAAGCTCCTTTGCCACATCAACTTTTTTAAGAATGATATAGTTTTCGATGGATGAATAAGTGTTTTCTGAAAAAACTGTTGATAAATGCGGGTAAGAATAATGCAATTTGTCCGCCAAATAAGCTGAAAACTTAACGCTTCGTAAGTCTTTGTTTCTTAAATATTCATCAATAGAATATTTAATACGTGCAACTATTGTTGCCTTGGGATTTGTTACAATATCAATTCCATACTGCTTTAAGGTAGAAGATATGATGTTTAATTTTTCTTCAGAAAGTGTTTTATCTATATGAATCTCGCCAGTATTACCTATAGTAAAGGAAACATCAAAAGTATCGAGTTTTTCTTTTAATAAGGTTTTACATACCAAATCCAAATTGTATTTTATAAAAAGCGTCATTGACATTCTAAACCCTATATTTCTATTTATAGTGTTCTAAAGATATATCAATTAATTGATAAAAATAAAATTGGTGTAAAAGTTTTTATAATCTTAATGCTATTAAAAATCACATCATTAATTAAGAGACTATTACAAACTGACACTACTATTATGCTTTACTGTCTGTTTTAATTTGAACGCTGTTTTTACTAAAATCCAAGGTACGAATTGGGAATGGAATATTAATGCCGTGTTCGTCAAAACTACTTTTAATGAGTTTAATAGCCTTATGGGTTTCTGCAAATTTCTCTTGACTTTTAACCATATCTATCCAAAAACGTGTAATAAAATTAATAGAACTATCTCCAAATTCTGTATAGAAAAACTCTACTTTTTCTCCTTCTTTTTGTTTTAAGTTTTCTGAAATCACACGTGTAACTAACTCTTCTACTTCTTGTAAATTGCTTTCGTAACCTACACCACAAGAAACTGAAATTTTACTTCTTGGACTTAAGGAATAATTAGTAAAAGCATTATCTACAAATTTTGAGTTAGGTATAATAACATGATTATTATCTGGTTGGCGAATTACGATACTGCGCAAACTAATTTCTGACACAAACCCTTTAATACTCTCTGTTTCAATACAATCGTTAATCTTTATTTTTGGCATAAACGACAATATTAAACCTCCAAACGTATTGCTTAATGTTCCTTGTAAAGCCAATCCAACAGCTAAACCTAAAACTCCTGCTCCTGCAAGAACGCTAGTTAACACTTTATTAAGTTCTAGCACTCCGAGTGCAATGAAAAAACCTATTAGAATAACAACCAAGAACATTATTTTTGAAACAATTTCTTGAATTGATTTTTGACTAATACTTCTCAATAGATACTTTCTGAAAATTTTCTTTACTGCACCTGCAATAAAGTAGAACAGAATCATGATTAAAATAGCCATGACTAGATTTGGTAATTTTAAAATAAAGGCCTCTAACCAGCCATCTAATTTGTCCCATAATTTCATTAGAGACTCTTCTATTGAAAATTTTATATTCATATAAGTATAGTTTTTTAAAGCATTTTAGTTAATAAAAAGGTTGCTACCAGCCATAGAATAAGACTTAATCCTCCTCCTATCCATAAAAAATGTTGAAATTTATAATTTCCAATTCCATAAATAAGCGTGTTAGTTTGATAACCTACCGGAGTAAAAAAGCTGAAGTTGGCAGCAAACATAACGGATAATATAAACGGTTTATAATCTAATCCCATTTCATAGGCTACAGAAATTGCAATAGGCGTCATTATAACTGCCGTGGCATTATTGCTTACCACACCACTCAAAAGCATGGTTATTAAAAACAGGGTTCCTATAATAACATAATTTGGCTGACCATCTAGAAACCCTAATAGTTTTTCCGAAATCCACATATCGGCTCCCGTGTTGTGCATAGCCACTCCTAAAGGAATCATTCCTGCTAAAAGAAAAAATATTTGCCAATTAACTTTCTTATAAACAGTGTTTAAATCTAGGTTTTTTGTAACTAACAATATACTAATTCCTGTTAAAGCACTAACCATAATTGACAAAACTCCAGAAGCAGCTAAGGCAATTACCAGCAAAAATACAAAAAATGAAAAAGACCTTTTAATTTTCGAGGTGCTAGTTACACTTCCAAATTCTTGTAAAACCACCATATTAGTCATGGTGTTTAAAGCACTAAGTTTTTCTTTGGAAATTTCAACAAGCAAACGGTCTCCAGCTTTTAACCTTAGCTTATCCTCGCTACTATGTACCATTCGTTCTTCTACATTAACAAGCGTTTTACGTTTTCTTATAGCTATAGGAATAATATCTGGCATCATAAAATACCGCAAGTTTCCTAAGGTTTTCCCTAATAATGTTGCTCCAGGCAACATAAGTAATTCCACAAAAACACGTTCCTCTAAGTCCATTTCTTCACCTGCTTCAGTTAATTCTGAAGGTTCATTATTCTGAATATTTAAATTTTCCTTGTCGTAAATATTCATGTTTGCCGACTTGTTAATTCGAGATAAGTTTTCTAAATCACACATAAGGATTAATTGATCGTTTGCTTTAAGTGTAATATATTTCCCTGGTGAATTATAAGTGTAGTTGTTTCTAATTAGCTTTAAAAGTATTACTTCTGGATTGTTATGTAAAAAGCTGTTGTAAATGTTTTTTCCAATCAATTTAGATTTTGGTGTGACTTTTACTTTTGTAATATAATTATCAATCTTGTAGTCTTTATTTATATTTTGTTTTTTTCCCCAAGGCAACCAACGCAGTGTTAAGGTAATATATACTACAGAAATAATTAGAAATATTAATCCAAGGTGGGAGAATTCAAAAAACTCTAGTTTTTGAGAAACTAGATTGCTTGAAACTGAATTAACAATTAAATTGGTAGATGTCCCCATTAAAGTACACGAACCTCCTAAAATACCTGCAAACGAAATAGGCAATAAGAGTTTAGATTGAGAAATATTATATTTTTCGGAAAGCTGATTAATCATTTTAATAAAAACAATTACTACAGCTGTAGTACTAATAAAGGCCGAAATACCCGCAGTAACAAACATAAAAACTGGCGCCATAATGTAGAGAGGCAATGATTTCACGCTACTCATTCCTGATGTCAACCAATTAATTACGCCATTTTCTTCCATGGCTACGGCTAAAATCATTAATGATAATACCGTTATAGTGGCGTTATTGGAGAATCCACTAATTCCTTCCTCGGGTGAAACAAGTCCTAATAAAATAAGCGAGACAATAACGAAAAAGGCAATTTTATCTATGGAAAAAACTTCAAAAATAAATAAGACTATAGTCAGCAATAAAACAGAAAACATTAAAATAATTTCAATATTCATTTTTTCATGTTTTAGTTTTTATTTTGAAAGCTAAACTTTTACTAAAAGTAAGAAAGAATCATGAATTTTGTTTGTTAAAACTTGTCTATATTAGAAAAAAAGACAATTACACTCACCAACAAACCACTCATAATGAATTAATTGTAAAACACAAAAAAACACTTTAGTTAAAGTTTTATTAGGCCATACTAGCTAAATTTTATCATAAAAGAACATCTTAAAATCTATAAATAACCAGCTTTAAAAGTGTGGTGGATTATCTTTAAATATATGTCATAATATATTTGTTTTTACTACGCATTTGGATTCCAAGCTTCCTTAAATGCAAATTCTTGAATAGACATTCTTTCCCGATTTGCTGTTTCTTCACGTTGTAAATCCTCAGGTAAATCGTTTAAATCTCCTCCATAATAACCTAAAGCTATTCCTGTTGAAATATGATAACCTTCAGGCACCTGAAACACTTCCTGAGCTTTCTTCCAATCTAACCCAGCCATATGGTGTACTGCAATTCCCAAGTATTGTGCTTGAACAGTCATTAGACCTAAACTCAGCCCTAAATCGTGTAAAGCATGAAAATTTTCTTTACCACTATTTGTTTTTTCTTTATAAGCAGTAAGTACTAAAACTGGAGCATTTCTCACCCAAGATTTATTGAAACTGCTAAAGCAATTGAAAATCTTTTCATAGGCTTTAGATCCTTTTTCCGCATAAATAAAACGCCATGGCTGTAAATTATTAGAACTAGCAGACCAACGTATAGCTTCAAAAAGTTGATTTAAATGGATTTTTTTAATGGGCTCTTTTTTAAAAATTCTAGGACTGTATCTTTGTTTTAGAAGCGCGAAAATTTCGTAGTCAGTATCTGCAATATTTTCTAATCTAATTTGATCTGATACATTCATTTTACCTTGTTTTTATTTTAATCTATTCCATTGCAAGATATTTAACTACACATCGAATTCTTGCCTTAAAGCAAAAATTTATTAACCCATACAAACGAAAAAACAACAACTACAGACCTGTATTTTAGAAAAGGATTGCTCTTAAATTGTATTTGCTATAAAACAAAAAAGGAACCGTAAACCGATTCCTTTTTTATTTTATATAAAGTTTTTACTATTTAAAAAACCGTTTGGCAATTAAAAACAAACCATACTTGCCACCCATTTTAAGAGCATACTGTATCCAATTTGCAGGTTTTAAATCTTCCTGAAATTCGCCTTTTATCAGCTTCACCTCTTCCCAAGCTATTTTCCGCTCTAAATCTAGTTGTTTTAAATCTCTTTCTATGTCTTCAAAAGACTGATACTGTTTCATTCGTTCTATTCTATTGTGTTTTATCTATCACATTATACATTGAAATAATCTTTAATACGTTAAATGATTTCTACAAATGTTTTATGTTACTTTTTGTTTTAAAGATAACCTTAGATTCAAAGTAAATTTAGGTATCGAAAAATTTAGATGACAAACTTTTAATTATCTTGTTGTTAATAAACGCTCTCTTATAGTATACTAGCGTTGTTGCCAATAAAAATAATAATGCTACAATTAAATAACCTAAAGCTAAATTATCTAGCCATTGACCAATAGCAAGCGCTAAGGCAAATGCTAAGAAAAACAAGCCAATAAACATCAACCCTCCTATTACTAACACTTTAGCCACTAAACTAATAGAAACACTAATTTGCTGAAAGATTTTTAGCTTAAAATACTCTTGAGACTTTTTTACGTAAGTCTCTCCAGCATCAGCCATCTTCCCAGATTTATGGTTTATAGTTTCAAAAATATTCATTCAAATTACGATTTTTGATATTTTTTGTTTTGGGCTTTAAGTTCACTTAATTTTTTTTCTAGTGTAGAAATCACATCTTCTGTCTTATGGCTTACATTGCTAACAATACTTTCAAGTTGATCGTCTAAGCTGTCTTTTCTGCTAGCTACCGTATCCGCTACTTTGTCGCGTAAATGATGAGCGCTTTCAGATACTCTATCTCTAGCCATAGCAGCTTCATCAGCAATTCTTTGTCTTGTTTTCGAACCTTTATCTGGTGCAAATAAAATTCCTAATGTTGCACCAATAGCTGTACCTGCTAATATTCCTAATAACGTACTACTTTCTTTTCCCATAATATTTGTATTTTAAAGTTAATAATTTTTAGTTTTTAAAGAACTTTTTAAAATATTGTCCTTTAAACTCAAAAGAGTGAAGTGTTTTTAAATTCTATATGCAATTTACTAAAAGTCGCAGACATCTAGATAATTACATATTATGAATTACTCCATATTACCACTATTTTCTGAAATTAACACAGTGATTATAATTATTTTAACATTCGGACATAAAAAAAGCTTGAGTAAACTCAAGCTTTTAAAATTATTCGCAAAAAATAATTATTTAATCTCAACCAATTCTAATTCGAAAGTTAAATCTTGACCAGCAAGAGGGTGATTTCCATCAACAATAATATGGTCTTCATTAACAGCTGCTACACGAAATTGACTTTCAGAACCATCAGGGTTTTTTGAAGCTAATCCCATTCCTACTTCTGGAGCCATATCTTGTGGTAATTGCTCCTTTTTCACTTCGTGAAATAATTCCTTTTGAACATCACCATAAGCTTCGTCCTTAGCAATTACAACTGTTTTTTTCTCGTTAATTTTCATATCTAACACAGCTTTTTCAAAACCAGGAATTAGCATCCCTTGACCAAGTGTAAACTCTAATGGTTCTCTACCTTCAGAGCTATCAAAAACTTGACCACTGCTTAATTTTCCTGTGTAATGAACTTTTACCGTATCATTTTCTTTTACATGACTCATAAAATTGTATTTTTAAATTTGCACAAAACTACCAAAATATTAACGGAACAGCCTTATTTCAAGCAATAAATCCCTATTTATTAAGATAATATTAACTTTATAAGCCCAAACTAAACCTTTAGAAAAGTAGGTAAATAGTGTTTTAGCAAAATGTTTCTACTTATTGATAAGAATTTAAAAACCCGCTTGTAAACTCAATTTATGCCTCGTATTATTCTACGACATGTATTTGAGGTTCCCTTACATTACATATTAATTAAAATGATTACTACTAGTGGTATCCTTCTTATTATTCATAGTTTAGAATATTTAAGCCTAAAACAATATCTCGCTTAACAGTTTAAATATTTTTTTGTATTACTGGTTTTACTACTCCCGAACCTCCAAGATTTTCTAAATTAACTCTCACCTTTTGTGTTAATTTTGGGTCGTCATTAAAAACAAACTCATCAATGTAATATTCGTTCTTATTTGGCTCTTTTATAGTCATATGAATGTATTCCGGGGTTCCATTTTGTTAGGATAAGAGGCTAGTCTAAAAGCGAAGAAAATATAACTTCTCACCTGGTGTTGTTCCATCTTTTCAAATATAGTTCCAGTCAGTTTTAACTTTGGTTCATTCTCCTCAAAATCTGGTAGTGTATCAGTTTCTTTAAGATTTTTGTTTTCAAATTCAAAAATGGCCTCACAACCTTCACAAGGTCCTCCAACAATTTTATTTAAGTAAGTAGATGTTCTATGGAGAACATGAAAAAACTGATGTATTAATCAAAAAACACAACTAAAATTATTTTTGAAAACAACGCAGGAAGCTAAGTTATTATTGTTGTTTTTGGACTGATGATGAATACGAGCTTTTCAAATACATTTAACTGACAATACATTACTTTTTCTTAGCTAATAAAACTGAAATTATAACAAAGCCTATTCCGGTGAGGATTGGAGGAAGTATTTCAGATTGTACTCCTAATACAATCATACCTATGGCAATTAATACTAATAGGATTAAAAGTGTATTTTTCATCATTTAATTGATTTGTAATTATTTTGATTAATATAACAAATTCACATGCGAATGGCACTTATTAACTAGTTGTTATTTACAATAAAATCTGAAAGATTCCATATTTAACTTATTCGTATAAATGAATCATCAACAAAACTGAATAAATTTTCATGAAACAATATCTAATTAAAATAAAAAAACGGATTGAAATATTTTCAAACCGTTTTTTTAATATTAATAAATGACTCTGTTTAGTTTTTAAAAACGGTTTTACCATCTTTAGTTAACTCAATCTTGTCACCTTTCCCTCTTAATTCATATTGATCATTTTTATACCAAATTCCAGATGCCGGTTTTTCTCCAACAAGGTCTATTTGCTCACCTCCGTTTAAATATGCCTTAGCTTCGTTAGTTGTTGCATTAACTGTTAAATCAAGCGTTGCTCCTTTATTATCCTTGTACGAAGTGTGAATAATTTCATCTTCATGTTCAAAAACAACTACATCTCCTTTTTTCAATTGAATGTTGTTACCTTTTCCAATAAGTTCGTAAGTATCATTTTTGTACCAAAATCCAGATGCCGATTTTTCTTGTTGCAAATCAACAGTTTCTCCATCAAAAACAAAAGTAGCAGTACCTTTCGTATTATTAAATACAATCTCTAATTCCTTTCCGTCTTTACTTATTGATGTAGTAGTTACAAATTCATCTGCCACTTTATCAACAGTTTCCGTTACTTCAACTTCTAGTGTTTCTTGTTTTGGAGTTTCTTTACAAGCATTTAAAAATAATGCAGCTAACATTGTAATTGTTAAAAATTGTTTTGTCATTTTCTATTTGTTATTTTTTATTAAATTTTATTTTTTAGTGGTTTTAAATACATATAATTAATTCAATAATTATGCCAACAGATTTTTTCCGACTCTAATTTTTAATTTATTTGTTACCACTAGCGCCGCACTTATATCATTTTATTCGGAATTTTTTTAGCAGAAATGCAGTAGGCGTTTTAATTGAAATTTTCATTAAAACAAAAGGCAAATCAACTATTTCATTTACACCGTTTTAACCCTTAATCTGGTTCACACTTTTTTTAAAATGAAAGTGTTCACCGAATTGTTAACCAGATTATATCATATTAATTCAATTTATATGATATCCTAAAAACAATAAAACCTTGTAAATCATAAGATTTACAAGGTTTTAATTTCTATTGGTATTCATTTTAGTCGGGGTGGCAGGATTCGAACCTGCGACCTCCGCGTCCCAAACGCGGCGCGATAACCGGGCTACGCTACACCCCGAATTGGTTATCTAGAAATCACATATAGTGAATTTCGAGCTGCAAATATATAGCTTTTCTTTTTTAACTAACAAGTTTTATCATTAAATTTATAGGTTAAAGATTAAAATAATGAAACCACATTTATCTACTTATTTAATTATCTGCTTCTTAAGCGTTCTTTCTTGTTCACAAACAAAAAAAGAAAAACCTTCTCAAGACACTTATCAAGTTGTTGTTTCTGATTTAAACATTCCATGGGGCTTTGTTTTTCTACCTGACAACTCTATGTTAATTACTGAAAAGAAAGGTCAACTTATTCATTTTAAAGATGGGAAACGAAAGCTTGTTTCAGATTTGCCCGAAATTGAGCTAAGAGGTCAAGGTGGATTTATGGATATTGAACTTCACCCAGACTATGAAAATAATGGATGGATTTACTTCTCTTACTCCTCTCCGGAAGGTGAAGGGGAAGGCAGTAATACAGCTATAATGAGAGCTAAGCTAGAAAATAACAGATTAATAGACAAAGAGGTACTCTATAAAGCCAATCCAAACAGTACACGAGCAGAACATTTTGGATCTAGGATTATTTTTGATAACAACGGCTATTTATTTTTCTCTATTGGAGATAGAGCTGATAAGGACTCGAACCCACAAGACTTAACAAGAGACTGTGGAAAAATATACAGATTACACGACGATGGCAGTATACCAACAGACAACCCTTTTTACAATACACCAAATGCCAAACAAGCCATTTATAGTTATGGTCATAGAAATCCGCAGGGTATGAAAATTCACCCTGAAACTGGTGAGATTTGGACACACGAACATGGACCAAAAGGAGGCGACGAAATAAATATCATTCAAGCTGGGAAAAATTACGGATGGCCAAAAGTTTCGTATGGTGTCAATTATATTGGAACAAAAATTTCAGATTACACCGAACTCCCTGGCTTAGAATCTCCTCTACATTATTGGGTACCTTCTATTGCTCCCAGTGGAATGACCTTTATTTCTAGCGATAAATATCCGGAGTGGAAGGGTAATTTACTAGTTGGCTCGTTAAAATTCCAATATGTAAACAGATGTGTACTAATGAATAAAAAGGTAGTGAAAGAAGAAAAATTACTAGAAGGTCTTGGAAGAGTTCGTAGTCTAGCTCAAGGACCAGATGGTTATATTTATGTGGGAATAGAAAATTTAGGAATTGTAAAACTTTTATCCGAAAAATAAAATTACAATAGCCTCGTAAGTTTCAGGAATAGCTCCTATACTTTCAATGTAAATAACTAAATTTGTGCTCTAAAAAAATACTAATTCATGCTTATTATAGGAATTGCAGGAGGAACAGGTTGTGGGAAAACAACTGTAGTAAATCAAATATTAGATCAATTACCAGAGGGAGAAGTTGGAGTTATTTCACAAGACTCTTATTACAAAGACACTTCTCACTTGACCATGGATGAACGAATAAAAATCAACTTCGACCATCCCCGATCCATCGATTTCGAATTACTAGAAGCACATTTAAAAGAATTAAAAAAAGGGAACGACATTTATCAACCAGTTTATTCTTTTATAAAACACAACAGAACTGGAGACACTATATTAACACATCCTAGAAAAGTTATGATTGTTGAAGGTATTTTAATTCTAACAAATCCGGAATTAAGAGAAATGTTCGACATTAAAATATTTGTACATACTGATAGCGATGAAAGATTAATCCGTCGATTAAGAAGAGACATAACTGAAAGAGGTAGAGACATTGAAGAAGTATTAGCAAGATACCAAAACACCTTAAAACCGATGCATCAACAATTTATTGAGCCAATGAAGGAGTATGCAGATATTATTATTCCAAACAATAAATACAACACAGTTGCTGTAGATATTGTTAAGTCAATTATCAATCAACGCCTTATCTAATGTCAAAGAAAGCTAAAAGATCCTTAATTTTAGTTTTAATAGCATTCGCTATCTGGATGTTGTTTTTCGACGCAAATTCTTGGTTAATACATCGTGAATTGAACGCGGATATTGAAGATTTAGAAACCGAGAAAGAATTCTATAAAAACGAAATAATTAAAGACAAGAAAGCTATTAAAGAACTTAGTACAGACGAAGGTCTGGAAAAATTAGCTCGGGAAAAATATTATATGAAGCAGGAAAATGAAGAAATATTTATTATTGAATATCAAGACAGTCTCCCAAAACACAACGAAAAATGAGTAAAAAATTGTTTAATGATTTCAGCGAAGTTTCATCGAAAGAGTGGAAGCAAAAAATACAGGCCGATTTAAAAGGTGCCGACTACAATGAAACACTTATATGGAAAACAAACGAAGGAATTGATGTAAAGCCGTTTTATCATGCTGATGAATTCCCTTCAACTCCAAACGTAAGTTCTTCAAAAGCTACACAATGGAAAATTTGTGAAACTATTTTTGTATCCGATACTGAAATATCAAATGCTCGAGCTAAAAAACTTTTAGTTAATGGAATTGAAAGCTTAAAGTTTATCATTCCTTCGGAAGACATTTCAGTGGAAACTCTAGTAAAAGATATTGATTTAGGTAATACACAAGTGTTTTTTGAACTTCAATTTTTATCAGCCTCCTACACGGATCAAATTTTAAAAGTAACATCAAAAGAAAACACCTTTATTCTAACTGATATTGTAGGAAACCTTGCTAGAAGTGGAAATTGGTTTTCAAACTTACAAGAAGATCATACGCAATTAGAAACCATAGCTTTAAAAACTTCAACCATCAGTTCTGATATAACTTTATATCAAAACGCTGGCGCTAACATGGTACAACAATTAGCCTATGCTTTAGCTCATGTAAACGAATACTTAAATCACCTAAACAACAAAGAAACTCTTCAGGTGGTATTTAATGTGGCCGTTGGCACGAATTATTTCTTTGAAATTGCCAAACTTAGAGCCTTAAGAGTGCTATGGCGTACTTTGGCTTCGGAATACGGAAATACCACTGAGTGCCATATTTTTGTTACACCTACAAAACGCAATAAAACACTTTACGATTATAACACCAATTTACTTCGCACCACAACTGAATGTATGAGTGCTGTTCTTGGTGGTGCAAATACTATAAATAATCTAGCTTACGATGCTATTTACCATAAGGATAATGAATTTGGAAGTAGAATTTCTAGAAATCAACTTTTGGTGTTAAAACACGAAAGCTACTTCGATAAAGTAGACAATCCTGCAGATGGCGCCTTCTATATTGAAAGTATCACGCAACAATTAGCAGAAAAAGCCTTAGACTTATTTAAAAGCATAGAAGTTGGTGGTGGCTTTTTACATCAACTAAAAGAAGGCATTATTCAAAGAAAAATTAAGGAAAGTGCTGAAAAAGAACAAACCCAATTTAATACTGGCGAAGAAGTTTTACTTGGAACCAACAAGCACCCAAACCCTGACGATAAAATGAAACATGAATTGGAACTTTATCCTTTTTTAAAAACCAATCCACGAAAAACACTTATCGAGCCAATAATTGAAAAACGACTAGCAGAAACCCTAGAACAAAACAGATTAAAAACCGAATAAATTTTAAATTAAAAAAACTATGAGTAAAACATTATTAAACATTACAATTTCTGTATTATGCTTAACTCTTTTTAACTGCAAAAATGAATCGGGAGAATTCAATAATTACAAATATGCAGATCAAGAAAATGTTATAATCTGCGATAATTTAGATACTAAATTATATTTTGAAGCATTACTTTCTTTCGAAAATGACATAGTTAATAAATATGATCCAACAAGCAAAAGTATTAGAAGAGGCTACTCCTTTTTCACAAGAGATATACTAGCAGGAAGGGCTGGAATTGAAGAAATTGTATCACCTCATAGTATGGAGGTTTTTGAAGCTTTGAAAAAAGACACTGATCTTTGGAATAAAGACAACACCATTAATTACAATTCCAAACTCTTAACTTGTATTGGAAACAATTTCAAAAACAACAATTTAAAAACCACGTTTAATGCTTTAGTTTCAACAAATAGTATGCGTCCAGAAATTTTTGGAGCTCCACTTATTAAACTTGTAAAAAATGCTCACGACGACAGATATATGGCTGCTTACGTAGCTTTCGATTTATTTTACGCTAACTTGTTTGATGTAGACGCTGAAAAGGTAATGCAAAAAGCAGAAAACACCAATATCGTAAAACCTGAACCCTCTTTTAACCCTGCTGCTAAAAGCAATCCTGATAATTTAAAAATAAGCAATCCAGAAAAAGTTAAAGAATTGATAAACAAATAAAATGTCAAGAAAAAACATTCAACATATCACCATAAAACCAGATGTAATAAACGAAAAGTCTTTGGACACAACCGTTTTTAATACAGCTGAAAACATGGATGTTAAATCCACCTACACCAAAGAAGATTTAAGTGAAATAGAACACTTAAATTTTGTAGCTGGAATTTCACCATATCTTCGTGGGCCGTACAGCACCATGTTTGTTCGCAGGCCTTGGACTATTCGTCAGTACGCCGGATTTTCAACGGCTGAAGATAGTAACGCCTTTTATAGACGAAATTTAGCTGCTGGACAAAAAGGATTATCTGTTGCTTTCGACTTAGCAACACATAGAGGCTACGATTCAGACCACGCACGTGTTGTTGGTGATGTTGGAAAAGCTGGTGTAGCTATAGATTCTGTTGAAGATATGAAAATACTCTTCGACCAGATTCCTCTTGATAAAATGAGTGTTTCCATGACCATGAATGGTGCTGTATTGCCTATTATGGCATTTTATATTGTCGCTGCAGAAGAACAAGGCGTGACACCAGATCAATTGGCAGGAACCATTCAAAATGACATTTTAAAGGAGTTTATGGTACGTAATACCTACATCTACCCTCCTACACCATCCATGAAAATTATTTCAGATATTTTTGAGTATACTAGCAAGAATATGCCTAAATTCAATAGTATTAGTATTTCTGGATATCACATGCAGGAAGCTGGAGCAACTTGCGATATCGAATTAGCTTACACTTTAGCTGATGGTTTAGAATACATAAGAAAAGGTTTGGATGCAGGAATGGATATAGACACCTTTGCTCCTAGATTATCTTTCTTTTGGGCTATTGGTATGAACCATTTTATGGAAATTGCCAAAATGAGAGCTGCCAGAATGCTATGGGCCAAAATAGTAAAACAATTCAATCCTAAAGACAAAAAATCCTTAGCCTTAAGAACTCATAGCCAAACAAGTGGCTGGAGTTTAACAGAACAGGATCCTTTTAATAACGTAGCAAGAACTTGTATTGAAGCTGCTGCCGCTGCTTTTGGTGGCACACAATCTTTACACACTAATGCTTTAGATGAAGCCATTGCGCTACCTACAGATTTTTCAGCAAGAATAGCTAGAAACACACAAATATTTCTTCAAGAAGAAACCAAAATTACAAAAACAGTCGATCCTTGGGCGGGTAGTTTTTATGTTGAAAAACTAACGCACGATATTGCCAAAAAAGCATGGGAACTTATTGAAGAAGTAGAAGAGCTTGGTGGAATGACTAAAGCTATTGAAGCTGGAATACCGAAATTACGAATAGAAGAAGCTGCAGCAAGAAAACAAGCTCGAATTGATTCTGGCCAAGACATTATTGTTGGTGTTAACAAATACCGTTTAGATCATGAAGCTCCAATTACAACTTTGGAAGTAGACAATCAAACAGTTAGAACCCAACAAATTGAACAGTTAAACAAGCTTAAAGCTGAACGAAATTCAGAAAAAGTACAAAAGGCTCTAGCTAATTTAACAGAAGCTGCTAAATCAGGAAAAGAAAACCTCTTATCTTTAGCCGTAATAGCTGCTCGCGAAAGAGCAACTCTTGGAGAAATTAGTGATGCTTTAGAACTTGTTTTCGGACGATATAAAGCGCAAATTAAATCCTTTTCTGGCGTGTATAGTAAAGAAATTAAAAACGATGAATCCTTTAGCAAGGCTAAACAAATGGCTGATGCTTTTGCTGAACAAGATGGTAGAAGACCACGTATAATGATTGCTAAAATGGGACAAGATGGACACGACAGAGGCGCAAAAGTAGTAGCCACAGGCTATGCGGATGTTGGTTTTGACGTAGATATAGGTCCTCTTTTCCAAACTCCTGAGGAAGCGGCCAAACAAGCAGTAGAAAATGACGTACATGTACTTGGAGTTTCTTCTTTAGCTGCTGGACATAAAACCTTAGTTCCTCAAGTAATTGAAGAACTTAAAAAATATGGTCGCGACGATATTATGGTAATCGTTGGAGGTGTCATCCCGAAACAGGATTATCAATATTTATTTGATGCTGGAGCTATGGCGGTTTTTGGCCCTGGAACAAAAATTAGTGATGCGGCTATACAGATTTTAGAGATTTTAATGGATTAAGTTCATTTTTTAATTGTTATTTCCACCGAAAATTGGGGTTAAATCACATTTATTAATCAAAACATAACTAGTGCTACCTGCACTGAACCATCCTGAGAATTAAAAATCCAGAATACATAATCAATGGCTTTAATCAATAGCACTTTAAAATCAAAAAACGCGCCCTTAACGCTTGATAAACTTCATTTGAAATCTGAAAACAGAAGTAGAATCAATCAACTAATAGAGGAATTCAACTATATTGATGCCTTAAATAATCTAAATATTCCTGTAGATAACAAGATTTTATTACACGGACATACAGGTTGTGGAAAAACAGCCACAGCCCACGCCATAGGAATTGAGTTAAATAAAAAAGTCATCACATTAAATCTAAGTGGTTTTGTATCATCTAGATTAGGAGAAACTGCAAAAAACCTATCCGATATTTTTAAATCTGCATCTAACGACAAAGCCATTTTATTCATTGATGAATTTGATTTTATAGGTAAAATTAGAGATTATGACAATAAAGATTCTGGTGAAATAAAAAGGTTAGTTAACGCGCTTATTCAGCAAATTGATAATTTATCGGGTACTTCTTTACTTATTTGTGCCACCAATCATATCGATATTATTGACAGTGCCTTATTAAGAAGGTTTCAAATTAAATTAGAATACCAATTACCAACTAAAGAAGCTTTAGACGCTTATTATGATACCTTATTAGCTTCTTTCCCCAAAAACCTTAATACCATAAATAGAAGCTATGGAATTTCTTTTGCTGAAGCTAAAGATAGAACCTATCAGCAAATTAAAGCGCATGTTATTAAGCTCGAAAAGCAACGAAAGCATTTGCTTTTTTCTTATGGTTCTTTAAAATCAAAACAAGTGCAACTAGAGCATTTTGGCAGAGAACTTAAGGGAACGGCAGACAGCTTATCCGGATACAAATTAACAGATTTAGAAATAAAAGATACGACAGTAATTAAAATAGATAAAACAGATATTCTCTCCATAGCATCAAAATCTAGAGAGGTAACAGATAAAATTGAAGGGCTTGTACTTGAAATAACTGGAGAAGAACTTGTGCAGATAGATAAATTTGGACTTTCTAATTACAAAAGAATTAAGGAAACTACTAATTCAGGAGCTGAAGTTTGGGTTTATGTAGCACACAACTCCTATTAACAAGTTTTTCAAACCAGCAAGTAGAAACTTTATTTAGGTTAATTTTTATGAAAATACTACACAGAGAACTAGAAGACATTAAAGATATTTTTAAAATTTATAACGCTACTTATTATCAAAAAACTGTGAATTATAAGAGTTGGAGAGGATTTGAGAGAACTTTAATAGAAAAAGAAATAGGTGAAAACAGACATTTTAAAATTGTAAGGTATGGTGAATTAGCATGTACTTTTGTGATTGCGTTTAACAATCCAATTATTTGGCAAGATTAAGGACAAGACAATGCTATTTACCTTCATCGAATTGCTACCGATTTATGATTTCGAGGTCGCTCTTATACAAAAAGCATAGTAACCTGGAATCTAGACCATGCCATAGAAAACAATAGGTCTTTTATTTGATTAGACACTCATAGCGGAAATGAGAAATTAAACAACTTCTATAAAAGTTGTGGTTTTACATATAAAGGGATTACCAGTATTGAAAGGACAAACGATTTTCCTCAACATTACAAGGATGGGCCTTTCAGTATATTTGGAATTGCTATATAATCTATACAGAAATATAGTTGTTAGAAACTAGGTCAATCCAAAACACCTATATTTTTCCTTCAAAATATCATATCAGAAATTCCTCGTACTTTCACTATCTTAGTTACTTAAACTAAAAACGCGTAAGTGATTTTCAGTTCATCAAATCTAAAATAAACTCTTCAGCTAGCATGTCAAAAATTGATCGAGAAGATATTCAAATTATAAGTAGAAATAGTAATTGGTCCGAAGCTCAGATTGAAAAAGTACTAAAGGAAAACGTGTACAACAACAAGGAAGCTTGGTATAAATTCCTTCGTCTATTTTTCATTAGTCTAGGCGTAGGCTTTACTACAGCTGGAATCATATTCTTTTTTGCATACAATTGGGCCGATCTACACAAATTCGTAAAACTTGGACTAATAGAAGGAATAATTGTTATATCAACTACTTTCATATTGTTTTCAAATCTGAATATCGACATAAAAAACATCCTTTTAACTGGAACCTCTATAATGGTTGGTGTATTATTCGCTGTATTTGGACAGGTTTATCAAACAGGAGCAAATGCTTACGATTTTTTCTTAGGGTGGACCCTTTTTATAACACTTTGGGTTGTTGTCTCAAACTATACTCCTTTATGGTTTCTTTTTATAATATTAATAAACACCACTCTAGTTTTATATTGGAAACAAGTTGCACATGACTGGACTGAAGTTTTTATGTTCACCTTAATTTTTATAGTCAATTCAGGATTTTTAATAGCTTCTATATTTATAACAAAATTACTTGAGGTAGTAAAAATTCCGATTTGGTTTTCAAACACACTAGCTCTTGCTACAGTTTCTTGTAGTACTATAGGTGTCACTTTAGGTATATTTGAGCAGCAGGAAAGTAGTTTCTATTTTCTAGTTTTAATTACAACACTCCTTTATATTCTAGGTATATACTTTGCACTAAATTCAAAAAGCGGATTTTACCTAGCAACAATTTCATTCAGCATCATCATAATAGTTTCTGCTTTACTTTTAAACCTATCAAATGATTTTATGATGTTGTTATTTATAAGTTTGTTTGTTATTGCAAGTGTCACCTTCGTTATAAAAAACCTAATCAATCTTCAGAAAAAATGGGCAAATTAGATAACATAAAAACTTTATTGGAACGTATTCACGCATCTGAAGCCACTGGGTTTAAGTATGACGAAGATGCTATTTTAAAGGAATATAAAACCCAGCAAGACAATTCATCTAACATAACTATTAAGGTGCTTTCTATTTTTGGAGGGTTTCTAGCTACACTTGCTTTTATGGCTTTTTTAGGAATTTCCGGGTTTTACAATTCAGAAGTAACCCTTTTGATTTTTGGAATTACATTTGTAATCTCTGCTATTATTTTAAACAGAAAATTCCATAAACTAATTATTGACACCTTTAGTATTTCCATTTATATTTTAGGTATAATTTTAATTGCTTTTGGATTATCGGAATTAGGAATAAGTATAAATATGGTTACTCTATTAATTGGTTTAACAGCCATTTCAACCATAGCTACAACCCAAAACCTCATCCTATCATTTATTTCTGTGCTCATTATTGGTGGAAGTATTTTGACCTTAATATTTTATAATAAGGCTTATAATCTAATTCATCTATATATTGCATTTTACACCTTTACTTTGACATATATTTTTTTAAATGAAGCGAAAATTGTGTCTACTGGTAAGATATTATCTCGACTTTATAATCCAGTTAGAATTGGAATTATATTCTCGTTATTGTTTGGTCTTATTTCAATTGGAAAAAGAAACCTTATAGATATATCTCTAAATCATATTTGGATATCATCTATATTTACAGCTGTCATTATAATCTATCTAGTACATATTATCATTAAAATCAATCAAGTAGAATCAGTAAAAAGCAAAGTTCTAATTTATGCTTTAAGTTGTTTATGGATAATTACAACCCTATTCGCTCCCGCTATTTCAGGAGCTATAATTATAGTTCTGCTAAGCTTTTTAGTCAATTACAAAACAGGATTAACAATAGGGATCATCTCCATTATTTATTTCATTTCTCAATATTATTACGACCTAAACTTAACCCTACTTATTAAATCTATCATCTTATTTTCCTCCGGAATAATTTTTCTTGGCTTCTATTTATTTACTACTAAAAATAAAAACTTATGAAAAAATATAAGTGGATAATCATCTTGATAAACCTGCTCATTTTCCTTGCCTTATTTAACAACTCCATTTTTAAAAAAGAAGAATTATTAACTAAGGGAAAACTAATTTTATTGGAATTAGCTCCTGTGGACCCCCGATCTTTAATGCAAGGAGATTATATGACATTGAATTATGCCATTTCACAAAACATTAATCATGACAGCATTTCTAAACGAGGTTTTTGTGTGGTTAAAATAGAAAAAGATGGGATTGCTAAAAAGGTAAGATTACAAGAAGGACGAAGTCCTATAAATAAAAATGAACATCTTATTGAATACACCTCATTAAATTGGGGAGGAATTAATATTGGCGCCGAATCCTTTTTCTTTCAAGAAGGCGAAGCTAAAAAGTATGAAAAAGCCAAATATGGAGGACTAAGGATAGATGAAATAGGAAACAGTATTTTGGTAGGATTATTTGATGAAAACAAGAAAAAAATTGAATAATTTAAACAGAATTCTTATAAAAAAAATTAACAAATTCAATTAGGATAAAAATGTCCTAATTGAAAAATTATACTTATATTTGTATAGAATTTAAAACAATACTATGTTTTCTAAAGCATGTGAATACGGAATTAAAGCATCTATTTTTATAGCATTAAACTCGTACGAAGGTAAGCGAGTAAGTCTTAAAGCAATTGCTAAGGAAATAAATTCTCCTGAAGCTTTTACAGCTAAAATTCTTCAAGATTTAGTACGACATGGTATTATAAATTCAGTTAAAGGCGCCTATGGTGGTTTTGAAATAGATAAACATTCTATTTCTACCATTAAATTATCACAAATTGTGAATGCCATAGATGGCGATAGTATTTATAAAGGCTGTGGTTTGGGATTACACAGGTGCGACGAAAACCACCCCTGCCCGGTTCATGATAAATTTAAAAGTGTTAGAGACGAATTAAAACAAATGTTAGAGCATACAAATTTAGAAGAACTAGCTTTAGATATTAAATCTGGAGTAGCCTTTTTGAAAACCTAAAAAAATTTGAATTTAAATAGGATAATTTTATCCGAGTATATAAAAATTAGTAATAATCATTAATAACATCCTTAAAAATAACTAAATCTTATTGTATGCTCAGCAAAAGCAAACTAAGAAGAAGTTGGGAGAAGCCTATGGAAACATTAAGCAAAGAAACAAAAAAACAAATTGGACAATTTGTTACCGAAGATTACAGAACTGCATCCGTTTTTTCTAAGTACGGAATAGACTTTTGTTGTAAAGGCCATCGAACCTTAGAAGAGGTATGTACTAAAAACAATATTGATTGCGAACTATTATTGAGCGATCTAGAAAAAGTTTTATCAGCCACTTCTAACCAATCTATAGATTACAAATCTTGGCCATTAGATTTACTTGCTGAATATATAGAAAAAAAACATCATAGATATGTGGAGGAAAAAACTCCGATACTACGTCAGTATTTAGATAAATTATGTAAAGTTCATGGTGGAAGACATCCAGAGTTATTCAAAATAAACGAATTGTTTATTGCATCTACTTCTGAGCTAGCCGCTCACATGAAAAAAGAAGAATTAATACTTTTCCCATTTATTAAAAAAATGGTGAAAGCACAAATAGACAAAAGCGTAATTTCATCGCCACAATTTGGAACAGTTAAAAACCCAATTTCCACGATGATGCAAGAGCATGAAAATGAAGGTGAACGTTTTAGAGAAATTGCAGAACTATCAAATAATTATACTCCACCAGCGGACGCCTGTAATACCTACAAAGTAACTTTTGCTATGTTAGATGAATTTGAAAAAGATTTACATTTACATATCCATCTTGAAAACAACATCTTGTTCCCTGAAGCTGAAAAATTAGAAAAACTAATCCAGTAAGAATAAACAACAGAATTTTAATCAATTAAACCTGAAAGTTTTACACAAACTTTCAGGTTTTAAAATAATGTAATCATAAAAATAGTTGTTTAACAAAAACACTTCATTTATAACTAATAATAAATTTAATTTGTAGAGAAGCACATTTATTTTGCTTTAGTTTTAATTCAAAAGAAGTATTCCTTTATTATTTCTCTACATTCACCAATCCGCTATTTACTTTAGTATATGCCTAAAAAGCTCGTGCTTACTTGCTTAGTTAATTTCCTTATTGCCGCCCTAATGGGATTAGCTTTAAGGTATACTTACATTTCTCCTATACCACTCAACTATCGGTTTTTAACACATGCCCATTCGCATGTCGCTATGTTAGGATGGGTGTATTTAATGCTTTATGTGTTTATTGTACAATATTTTGTTCCAAACAAAAAACCCATTTACCACAAACTATTTTGGTTTACAGAATTAACGGTGATAGGAATGATGCTCAGTTTTCCATTTACGGGTTATGCTGTTCTTTCCATTATATTCTCCACCCTTCACATATTCTGTAGTTATTATTTTGCTCGACTAATTTGGAAAAACCATAAAACAGAATCTAAGGCTTCAAGCTATCTGTTAAAGTTATCTCTTATTTTTATGGTAATTTCTACTATTGGTACATGGTGTTTAGGTCCGGCAGGTAGTATGTTTGGTCAAGGTTCAGCCTTTTTTCAAATTTCCATACAATTCTTTTTACATTTTCAATTTAATGGTTGGTTTTTAATAGCAGCTTTAACTATATTATTTCACAAATTAAAAATTAAAGACTCTACAGAGTTTAAAAGGTTTTTCAACTTACTGGTAGTTTCTACCATACTAACACTTGCTTTGCCTGTAAATTGGTTTCTCCCACATTCCTCTTTATTATGGATTAATGGACTAGGAATTTTACTTCAAATTACAAGTTTATATTTATTTATAAAATTAATTAAAAAGCCATATCAACTGCTAATCAACAACAGCCCTAAAATCTCCAAACATTTACTTCATTTTTCCATACTATGTTTTATTCTAAAAACAGGTTTACAAACCATATCTATAATTCCAGAAATATCAAATACCATATTTCAACACAAAAATTTAGTAATTGGATTCATACATTTAACCATGTTAGGTGTTATTAGTGGATTCTTACTTTCCTATATTTTGCAAAGCAAGCTTGTTACCCAAAACAGGTTCTTAACATCAGGATTACATATTTTTATTTTAGGTTTTATTTTAACCGAAGTTATTATTATCGCTCAAGGTTGTTTATTTTACTTTGGTAAAGGATTATTGCCCAACTATTATATGTTACTGTTTTTAAGTAGTATCTTACTTCCCTTAGGAGTATTAAGTCTTATCTATAATATTTACAAAACCAAAACAACATGAAAACCAAGCCTCAAAAACGCCATAAGGCACTACAACCATTAAGTAGAGAACATCATCACGGATTGCTTTTATCTTGGAAAATAAGAAGTGGTTTTAATAAGAATATCGATCCAAAACGGATAAAAACTTATAGTGATTGGTTTTTTGAAACTCATTTAATCCCACATTTTGAAATGGAAGAAACTCATGTCTTTTCCATTTTAGATGAAAACAATGAACTAGTAAAACGCGCCTTAGCAGAACACAGACGACTAAAACGTTTATTTACCGAAACGGAAGTGAATCCTAAAACTTTAAGCAAAATTGAAGAGGAATTAGAACAGCATATTCGTTTTGAAGAGCGTGTACTTTTTCCTGAAATCCAAAAAGTAGCAACAGAAGAACAATTAGCCCTAATTGAAAAAATTCATCAATCAGAACCTTTTGAAGACAATCTGGAAGATGAATTTTGGAAATAGTTTTTAACTGAATATTTTAATCAGACGAATTATAAACTCTAACAAGCTTTAAATTATTAGTCTTTAAATTCTTTTTTCTTAAAGGATGTTTTAAACAACGATGGCTTCACTGTAATCATAACCCAAGCCCAATTATTTGTTTCGGAGCTATCACCACCTTTAACAATTTCCATGCTTTCCGTAGCAAATATTTGTGAATAGCCTACTTGAAAATGTATGTCTTTAGCAAAATTATAACCAAGTATCAAATCGATTTCTGTACCTAGATCTTTACTCTTTTCATTGCCAAATTCGTCAACTATTGTTGCAGCCGAAGAAAAAATATGAGGTACCATTTTAGCAAAAAACTTGTTTTTCTGATAAGCTAAAGTGACATTAAAATCTACTAAGCCCACAGAGTTGATATGGTTTCCAACATAAAAATAATCCATCCAACCATTAAATTTATGATTCGTACCATACCAAGGATTAAAAGACTTTATTTTGTCAGCTGAAGAATACATATCAGTTCCTGACAAATACTCTCCACCAAGACCTAAATTGATATTTTGACTAATAGTGTAATATACATTCAAAGCTAAATTATAAGCACTTAGATCTGAGTTAGCCAATTTTCCTGTTTGAAAATAAACAGAAGCATCAGCTTTTAATTTATTATTACCATACGTAGCATGAGTTCCAAAAGTTTGGTTGTAATCTACTTGCTGTTTATTATTTATATCTGCAAAAGCATAACCATTATTTAAAGCTAAAAAACTTAATCCAAGGTTATTTAAATTTGTATGATACCATATATATTGGAACGATTTATAGTTGTTTACATTATAATCTATTTCAAATAACGACTCACTTTCGGCACTAAGGGCCAAACCTAAATCTATTCTATGGTTTTCATCAGGTTTAAAGGTAGCTATTAATGCATCGTGGCTTCTGGCCTGCTGCGCCCAACCAACATTTCCAAACATCCGATGATCATCATAATTTATTTCTTGACGGCCAAATTTCAAAAAAAACCAATCACTCAATAAAACTTCGGCCCAAGCTTCGTGAATAGCTGTTCCGTTTTTATCAGAAGCAGCTAAAGTTGGGACATCTCCCCAAACTCTAAGGTTTTGAACACTAAAATAAGTATTGATTTTTTCACTTTTATACCCCAAATTCAAGCGTGTTCTTTGCGATACAAAAACTGCTGGATCTATTGAATCATCAGATAAAGTTTTGTATCCGTGTCTGAATTCAAATCTAGGCCTTAACTCAGCTGAAATCTCAAATTCTTGAGCATAACTAGCCATGCCAAGTCCTATACATAGGATTGCTAATGTTTTTTTCATAAGGACTTTTTTAATGGTTCTTTAGCCTTGCTGGAGGCCTTTCTAAGCAACAAGTAATTTCTATTGAGTCAATTCTAGGATGGCTGCTATGGTTTCTTTATTATCTACCCCTAAACCTTCTTGTTGATGAATTAATTCTCCTTCAGGATTAAATACACTTATAATATTGGAATGTGAAAAATCTATAGGTGAAATCTCTTTATATTTAACCGATAAGACATTGGCAAATTCTCTTACTCCACTTTCTGTACCTTGCAAGAATGTCCAATGCTCATCGTCCATCATGTTTTCTATTGCAAAAGCTTTTAAACGTTTTGGTGTATCTACCGTAGGATCTATACTTACTAATATAAACTGAAGGTCATCTAAATTCTTTTTAGGAATTTGCCCTTCAATATTTCTCATATCAGCAACCAATCTTGGACAAGCCGCTTTACACGACGTGTAAATCATGACCATTACCAAAGTTTTATCTTTTAAATCTTCTAGTTGAATTTCCTCACCCTCTTCTGTATGCCACTTACTTGTAAGGTTGAAAATGGACTCATCGGAAATTTCATTATCAGCACCTGTTTTTGATGCCTTACTTTCAACTAATTGCAAATCCATTTTACAAATAGGACAGCTTACTTTTTCAGAGTAGGTCTTATCACCTTCACATTCCATAGGACATTGATAAACCGCTATTTCCTGTTGAGAAGACTTAGATTTTTTCGAATCACAGGACGTTACTACGATGAGCAACATCATTACTGTCATTATGGTTTTAATATATTTCATTTGTTTTATTCTTTAATATCCTGGACACAACGAAACCCTAAGTTTTTCATTGAGTTTTTTGCTTTTAAACTTCCTCTAATAGCATAACGCATAAAAGCTGCATAATTCATTAAATCAGTGGCATTAATTGAAGCGCTTCCACAGAATAAATTGCTATCCTTATCGCTATCTTTTCTAGATTCACCAGTAATTAATACCGAATTAAAATCTAGAGTCCACTCCCAAACTAAACCATGTAAATCGTAAACTCCCCAAATATTTTTAGGGCTTTCTCCAATAACAGGAACTTTACGAGGCTGTTCGTACCAAGCTAAAATTCGAGCGTTATACTCAGGTTTAATCCTTGCATCTTTTGTTGTTTCGTCTGCCATAGCAACATATTCCCACTCATCCACTGTTGGCAAACGTTTATCCTGACACTCGCAATATGCTTTTGCTGCAAACCAAGATACATTTGTAATTGGACTGTTTGGAATTACTGAATCATCCATTTTTAAATCTGATTGCCAATTAGCCAAATAACTTTTGTCAGCAAATAATCCTTTTATATTTGACTTTCGCCATTTCGGATTTTCTTTTAAAAAGGTCATGTAGTCTTCTACACTTACTGGATAAACATCCATTTTAAAATCCTTAACCTCAACAACGGTAGAGTCTCGACCATATAAAGGCAAATATCTACTTCCTTCTATAAGAACCATGTCTTTAGCTTGTCCAAACACAAAATTTTGAAAAACTAAACACATTAAAAACAAGCTAAAGACTCTGGTTTTCATAACTTTCAATTATTTTTTATTCTTTACTTTATTTACCATTTCTTTTGTAACAACTTGTTTATTGTTACCCCAACTATTATAAACGTAAGTCAATACATTTGCAACCTCTTCTGAAGAAATACTTTGTCTTGTCATTACACTATTATATTTCTCACCGTTTACAGTAATCTCGCCACTAAGTCCGTTTACCACTACACCAATTGCTCGATCTACATCGGCATTTAAGTAGTCTGATTTAGCCAATGGAGGAAAGGCATTTGGGATACCCTGACCTTCTCCTTGGTGACAGGCAAAACAGTTTTGCATATATACTTGTTTTCCGAATTTCATTTGCTCCTCAAATGATTGTGCAGGAATTTCTGATTCCACAATTTCATCTGTTGTAGGCATAGTTTGGATACCAGGTCCTTCCGGTAAATAAATATCTTCACGAAGTTCACCTGAATAGATTTTCTTATTCTCTTCTCCTTCAACATTAAGAATTCCTAAAGCTCCTTTGTTAAATGCTCTAAAAATAGAGTGATCTACTAAAACAAGAGACCCTGGAACATCAACTCGGAACTCAACAATAGCAGCTCCTCCTGCAGGAATAAGTGTTGTTTGAATATTTTCGTTAATTAATTTTCCACCTTCAACATAAACTTTGTCAAATATTTCTCCAATAACATGGAAAGATGATACTAAGTTTGGCCCACCATTACCCACATAAAGTCGGACAGTTTCTCCAACCTTAGCTGTAATAGCATTGTCACCAGTTAAACCATCAACACTACCATTGAATACTACGTAATCGGCATTTTCATCAACGGCCTTCTGCATATCAAAAGGTTGCAAACCTCTTTCTCCATTTTTTCCCTTAGTATAGAAGTCACCTTGCATAATGTAGTATTCTTTATCTACAGGTGGCAAACCTCCTTCCGGTTCAACTAAAATTAAACCATACATTCCGTTTGCAATATGCATCCCAACTGGTGCTGTAGCACAGTGGTAAACAAAAAGTCCTGGATTTAAGGTTTTAAATGAAAAGGTTTTTTCAAATCCTGGTGCTACGAAAGAAGATTCTGCTCCTCCTCCTGGTCCAGTTACCGCATGTAAATCGATGTTGTGAGGCAATTTGTTGTCTGGGTGATTTGCTAAAGTAAATTCTACCTCGTCACCAATTCTCGTTCTAATAAAACTTCCTGGTACAGTACCTCCAAATGTCCAATAGTTATATTTTACTCCACCTGTTAACTCTCCTTCTTGCTCAAGGATTTCCATTTTAACCTTTAGCTTTTTAGGTTTTCTGGCTCCTATAGGTTTTGGCACATGTGGTGGCGCTGTTAATTCAGCCACCATTTCCTGATTTACAGCCATATCAGCTGAACTAACTACTTCTTTTTTGTCGTTAAAACATGCTACAAAAAATACGGGTGTTATTAGTAAGGCAAGACTCCTTACTAAATTGTTTTTTGAATTTTGGTTTGATTTCATGGATAAAAATTTAAGTGATTTTCTATTTAAATAATTAATTTCGGACTAAACAATCCTTTATATTATTAAGCAAATATACATGCACTATAAGAATAAAAATATGACCAATATCATGAAATGAATATAGTAAAGGAATATCTTAGAGTTTTAAAATTTAATATATATATGAAAACCCCAATTACCTACTTGCTTGTTTTTTTACAGCCTTTGTGTTTGCTCAAAAAAACAATACAACAACCATTTACTTTAAAGATGGCACTTCTAAACAATTCGACAAAGTAAACTTTTTAAACAACGTTGAAGACTATATTGTTGGTTTAGAAGCTAAAATTGATTCTAATAAAAAACTCAATTTCAATTTAACAGAGGTCCTTAGTGTTAACGAAAAGAACAGACATTATACTGTTAAACAATCTGAAAAAAACTTATATCTATGTCAAGAAGTTATTATAGGCAACTTATCTCTTTACAAAAGTGGTGACCATTATTTTTTAGAAAATGAAGAACATGGTTTTAAAGAAATATCGAAAGTAGAATTAGATGGCATAACCTTAAATAAATACAATTATTCTACTCTTTCTGTTTTTGTAAACAAATGCAAAAAAGCACAGGAGGAAGCTTACAACAAAAACTCATCTATTACTCCAAGTGTTATAAAATCAATAGTTAGCACTTATAATTCATGCCATTTAAGTGAAGACACACAATTTGCTGCAAATGTTATAAAACTAGCAAATGATCAATCGGAGATTATAGAAATTGGAATTAATATTGGCTATAGCTTCTCAAATACTTCATTCGATAAATTATCACCAGATGCTTCCAACAGTTATGGTACTCCTGTAATTGGGGCTCAAGTTTATTTTAACACCAATATATTAGAAAAGTCTTTGGGGTTTTTATTTTTAGTTGATTATTCATTTCCTAGTGAGTTTAATTCTAGTGAAAATAACATTCATTTAAAAACTAAGCTGTAATATATAAATACGATGGTTGGAACTCGTTACACATTTAACAACATAAATAAAACTTTTAGTCCTTATTTAGGCTTGAATGGTGGTTTTATTTTTAATTCCAAGTCAAGCATCACTATTCAGGACGCTATTTTTGGAGCTCAAAAAATCGAATTTAACTCTACAAACAAATTAGCCTACAATGTTGGTATTGGGACTTATATTCATTTTGGAAAACAAAAAATTGATTTCAATGTAATCTATCAGCCAGAAAATAAATTTGAACTTTCCTCCACGGATAACTTAAGCAAATTAGAAAGCTCGTATAAAGCATCTGGTTTTCAACTAAAAGCGACTTATATAATTTAGTTTTTAATTAAAACCTATAAATTATTAGAGCCACTTTAAGAAGTAGCTCTTTTTGTTAACAAATTCCGTTTTTTAAACTCACAAATAATTGTATTTTTACCGTTATAAAAAACCAAATCATTAATGGGTAAAATAATAGCAATTGCTAATCAGAAAGGTGGTGTAGGAAAAACAACCACATCTATTAATTTAGCAGCTTCTCTTGGGGTGCTTGAAAAAAAAGTATTATTAATAGATGCCGATCCACAAGCTAACGCTACGTCTGGCTTGGGCTTGGATGTTGATACTGTAGAAATTGGAACCTACCAACTTTTAGAGCATACAAAAAGTGCAAAAGAAGCCATATTAAAAACCAACACTCCAAATCTTGATGTAATTCCTTCTCATATAGACTTAGTTGCTATAGAAATTGAACTAGTTGATAAGGAAGAGCGTGAATATATGCTTAAAAAGGCTTTAGAAGAAATAAAAGACGAGTATGATTTTATTTTAATCGATTGCGCACCATCTCTTGGGTTGCTTACATTAAACGCACTAACAGCTTCGGATTCGGTTATTATTCCTATTCAATGCGAATATTTTGCTTTAGAAGGATTAGGAAAATTATTAAACACAATTAAAAGTGTTCAGAAAGTACATAATCAAACTTTAGACATTGAAGGGCTATTACTTACAATGTACGACTCTCGATTACGTTTATCTAATCAAGTGGTAGAAGAAGTACAGAAGCACTTTAACGATATGGTATTCCAAACCATAATACAAAGAAATGTACGTTTAAGCGAAGCTCCAAGCTACGGTGAAAACATTATAAACTACGATGCTAGTAGCAAAGGTGCTAGTAATTACTTAAGTTTGGCTAAAGAACTTATTATTAAAAACTCCTAAAAATGGCGAAGGCAACAAAAAAACAGGCTTTAGGTAGAGGATTATCGGCTCTTTTAAAGGATCCATCAAACGACATTTCGTCGGTACAAGATAAAAATGCAGATAAAGTTATTGGTAGTATAGTTGAATTGGAAATTGATACTATAGAAATCAACCCATTTCAACCAAGAACCAATTTCAATGAAGAAACCCTTTTAGAACTTGCTTCTTCAATAAGAGAATTAGGTGTTATTCAGCCTATAACTGTTAGAAAATTAGAGTTCAATAAATTTCAATTAGTTTCTGGAGAACGCCGTTTTAGAGCTTCTAAATTAATTGGGCTTCAAACAATTCCAGCATACATTCGTATAGCTAATGATCAAGAATCTTTAGAAATGGCATTGGTTGAAAACATCCAACGTCAAGACCTAGATCCTATAGAAATTGCTTTGTCTTACCAAAGATTAATAGACGAAATTAATTTAACACAAGAGCAAATGAGTGAGCGTGTTGGTAAAAAACGTTCAACAATTGCTAACTACTTGCGTTTATTAAAACTAGATCCAATTATTCAAACAGGAATGCGCGATGGATTCATTTCCATGGGTCATGGAAGAGCTATCATTAACATAGAAGATCAAGGCATTCAATTGGACATCTACGAGAAAATTATAAGTAACAAGCTTTCTGTTAGAGATACAGAAGCACTAGTTAAAGCTTTCCAAGAGAAAACTTCAGGAAAAGCGCCTCAAAAAACAGAGGTTCCAGCTTTTCTAAAAAGTGCTGCTAAAGATTTATCGGAATACTTTGGACAAAAAATTAACGTTAAGATTTCTAAGAATGGTAAAGGGAATATTACTATTCCTTTCAATTCAGAAGAAGACTTTAACCGCATGTTAAAACTTATTAAGGGTGCTAAATAAACAGGCCATATTAACTGTTTTTTTACTTGCATTTTGTTTTTCAACCCTGGCTCAAGAAGACAAAACTGAAAACAAAAAAAAGAACGAGAACAATATTCCAACAGAAGAGTTGGTCGTAGAGTCAAGTGTCATCATCACCGATCCAATCGACCCTTTAGCTCCAGCACGAGCTGCCTTTTATTCTGCTGTACTTCCAGGGCTTGGACAAGCCTACAATAAAAAATACTGGAAAATCCCCATTGTATACGCAGGCTTGGGAGTGGGACTATATTTTTATATAGATAACAACAACGAATACCATAGATATAGAGATGCTTACAAAAGACGTTTAGCTGGTTTTGAAGACGATGAGTTTTTTGGAACAGTAACAACAGATGGCTTACGTGAAGCTCAGAAAAATTTTGGTAGAAACAGAGAACTCTCACTACTAGTAACCATTGGAATTTACGCATTAAACATAATAGACGCCAACGTAGACGCGCATTTATTACAATATAACGTGGACGATAAATTATCGATAAAACCTCATTATAAAATTAATGAAATGGATAATGTAGGAGACCTTGGACTAACACTTAACTTTAAGTTTTAAAATGAAAATAGCACTATTAGGATACGGAAAAATGGGAAAAACTATTGAACAGGTTGCTCTGAAACGAGGCCATGAAATAGTTATAAAAACAAATGACGAAGATGGCTACGACCTCAATTTAGCAGATGTTGCCATTGACTTCAGTGTTCCTAAAGCTGCTTTTTTCAATATTGCCAAATGTATAAAATTAGGAGTTCCTGTTATTTCAGGAACCACTGGTTGGCTTGATAGTTATGAAAGCGTTGTTAAACTTTGCCAAGAAAACAAAGGAGCTTTTATATATGCTTCAAATTATAGCCTTGGCGTTAATATCTTTTTTGAGTTAAATAAAAGTTTAGCTAAAATGATGAGCAATCTAGGCCAATATAATGTATCCATGGAAGAAGTTCATCACACTGAAAAGCTTGATGCTCCAAGTGGAACTGCCATTAGTTTAGCAGAAGGAATAATAAACCTACATCAAAAGTACGATAAGTGGTTTTTAAATGAAGTTCAAGAAAAAGTTGTACCAATTACAGCTAAACGTATTGATAAAGTTCCTGGCACTCACGAAATAACCTATACAAGTGAAGCTGATAGTATTACGATAACACATACCGCCCACAACCGAGAAGGCTTTGCACTAGGTGCGATAATTGCAGCCGAATGGATTCTAGGTAAAACAGGGATTTTCACCATGAAAGATGTATTAAATATTGGTTAAAACCTATAAATCGAGTAACAATTTTTAGTGATATTACACTAATAAAAAAACAAAAACAATATTATGACCATAACGCAATTGCTTATTTTCTTGATGGCTATTCAAGTTATTCATGGATTAGGAACTTGGAAATTATACATTAAAGCTGGTAGACAAGCTTGGGAAGCATTTGTTCCTGTGTACAATGCGGTTGTTTTAATGAAAATAATCAATAGACCATGGTGGTGGACGATTCTACTTTTCTTGCCTATTGTAAACCTTATAATGTTTCCTGTAGTTTGGGTAGAAACAGCTAGAAGCTTTGGAAGACACTCTAATACTGATACAATTTTAGCAATTATTAGTTTAGGTTTTTACAACTTTTATCTTAATTACGGATTAGATTTAGAACATGTAAAAGACCGAAGTTTACAACCTAGAACGGCAGCTGGAGATTGGGTAAGTTCTATTCTATTTGCCATTGTTGCTGCTACCATTGTTCATACTTACTTTATACAACCTTATACCATTCCAACCTCTTCTTTAGAAAAGTCTTTATTAGTTGGAGATTTCTTGTTTGTAAGTAAATTTCATTACGGTCCTCGTGTTCCAATGACCACTATCGGGGCCCCAATGGTACATGACACGATTCCTTTTATTAAAAAGAAGTCCTATTTATATAATGATAATGTAGAAAAGAAAAATACAGCATTTGTAAATAAACTTTCTTTGCCATATATGCGAATTCCTGGTTTTCAAAACATAAAACGCAACGACATTGTAGTATTTAACTGGCCAGTAGACACCATGTTAAATATGCGATATACTGACAGAAATCACTACAAACCAATTGACAAAAAAACCAATTATGTAAAACGTTGTGTTGGATTGCCTGGAGATTCTCTAGAAATTCGTGATGGATATGTATATATTAACGGGAAACAAAACGAACTACCTGACAGAGCTAAACTTCAATTTTCATATAAAATAGAAACAAAAAGTGGCCCATTCAATAACGAACAGTTAACCAAAAGATATGGCATAACAGATTTACCACAATACAATCAAGATTATTCTTTAAGTTATTTTCCAGGGATAACAGATGAAGCCTTGAGTCAATTTAAGAACCATCCAAATGTAGGAAGTGTGGAATCGTTAAAACGTAAAAAAGGCGAACGAGAACCTAGCGTTTTTCCTCACGATCCAAATTACAATTGGAACAACGATTTTTTTGGTCCTCTTTTTATTCCTAAGGCGGGATCTACTATCGATTTAAACTTAGACAATTTACCATTGTACAAACGCGTAATATCTGAATATGAAAACAATACACTTACAGTAAAAGGTAACCAGATTTATGTTAATGGAAAAGTTGCAAGTACTTATACTTTTAAAAATGATTACTATTGGATGATGGGAGATAACCGTCATAATTCACAAGATGCAAGAACATGGGGATTTGTACCTTTCGATCACGTAGTAGGCAAACCAGTACTTATTTGGATGAGTTGGGATAGATTTGGAAAACCACGTTGGGAACGTTTCTTTACAACCGTTCACGGAAGTGGCGAACCTGTTTCATATTTAATTCCGTTTTTAATAGTTCTTGCAGGTTGGTTTGGATTTAACCAATGGAGAAAACGTAAAAAAGCAAATAGTTAGTTGTATCGTTTTAAAATACCTCAACAGAGACAATTTTACCAAGTTAATAGAAACCAACACAAACAATGAAGGTTCTTATCCATCCAACATATTTTCCTAATATAGCCCACGCCGTAGCTATGGCCCAGGCCGACGAGGTTACGTTTGAAATGGACGACAACTACCAGAAGCAAACTTATAGAAATAGAACATATATCTATGGAGCTAATGGCAAGCTACAACTTAGTATTCCTATAATTCATTCGCAGAAAGAACGACAAAAATATCGCGATCTCAAGATTTATAACGCTGAAAACTGGCAAGATATTCATTGGAAATCTTTAGAAACAGCTTACAGAACCTCTCCTTACTTTGAGTTTTATGAAGATGAAATCCACCCTTTATTTACAGAGAAGGCAGAGTTTTTATTAGATTTCAATCTAAAATGCTTTAACACAATATTAGACTGTTTACAATGGGATTTAAAAATCTTAAAAACTGAAGTCTATCAAAAAAATGTTGAAGACAAATTAGATTTCAGATATCTTGCCAATGCTAGAAAGGAACGTTCTTATAATTTTGACCAGTATATTCAAGTATTTAACAGCAAACATGGATTTATTCCTAATTTAAGTATTTTGGATTTACTGTTTAGTGAAGGTCCAAACTCTTTAAATTACTTGGAAAACCAATACAAGCACTTGTAATGTTGCAGTCTATTTTACATTATGGCATCCACTTTTTAGTCCCAATTGCAGTTGCTCTATTATTTTTTAAATCTCATTGGAAGTCAGCAGCTTTAATTATGCTTTGCGGAATATTTATAGACTTAGATCATCTATTAGCCAATCCGATGTTTGACCCAAATAGATGCAGTATCAATTTCCATCCACTACACAGTTATTACGCCATAGGCCTTTATATACTATTACTACTTCCAAAGAAAACTAGAATAATAGGTTTGGGCTTAGTCATCCATATTATTGCTGATTCGGTAGACTGTTTGATGATGTAATTTATTAGTTTGAAACAAACTTTAATCCAACAATAGAAGCTATTAAAGTAAATAAGAAGAAAACTCTCCAAAAACTAGCTGGTTCTTTAAAAATAAAAATTCCAACAAGTACAGTACCTACTGCTCCAATTCCTGTCCAAACAGCATAAGCAGTTCCAATAGGAAGCTCTTGAGTTACTTTTACGAGCAAGTACATACTGATAGTTAAACAAACTAAAAAGCCAACGTACCAGGAAATCATTTCGTTTCCAGTAGTTTCTTTTGCCTTACCTAGACAAGCAGCAAAAGCTACTTCAAATAAACCTGCAATAATCAATAATAACCAATTCATTTATACAAAAGTTACGGGAGAAGTTTAAAGCTTGCTAAAAGTGGATAATGATCTGAAAATTTGTTGTCAAAAGTTTTAAAATCGGTCACTTCAAACGTCTTATCGGCAAAGATAAAATCTATTCTAACTGGAAAAAACTTTAAATCATATGTTCTACCAAAACCATTTCCTGCTATTTTAAAGGCATCTTTTAAATCGCCTTTAATTTCTTTATACACATAGGAAAATGCCGAATTATTAAAGTCTCCACAAATTATCATTTTATGAGGACTTGCAGCTTTATGTTCTACGAACATTTCTGCTTGTTGTTGTTGCATTTTAAAGGTTTGTTCAATACGTTTTAAAATCCATTCAGAACCCTCCTTTTTAAGCTTTTCAACGTTAGCATCGATACGCAAAGACTGCAAATGAACACTATAAATACGTACTGTATCTTTTTCTTTTACTATATCAACAAAAATGGCGTTATTTGAAGTATTTGGAAAATTTATAGAACCCGAATTAATTATTGGATATTGCGAAAATATAGCTTGACCATATTTCACTTTATTTCCAGATAATTTTTCGTATTTATATTTAAAAAAAGATAAATCCACGTTTTTGTGTGGATGATATTCTTGTAAACTTAAAACATCTGGGGCTTTGGACTTTATAAAGTCTACGGCTTTGGTTTCAATACCTTTTTCAGGAATCCAGTCGTAAATATTAAACAACCGAACGTTATAGTTCATTACAGAAAGGTCTGTTTTATCAGGTTCTACATCAGACGTTGAAAATTTATAGAACGATCCAAAAATAAAATAACCAATAACTAAAATTACAAACGATAAGATTAACTGCTTTTTTACTTTTATGAGCCAATAAATAAAGAAAAGAGCGTTGAGTAAAATTAAAAATGGCATTCCTAAACTTAAAACCGAAAGCAGCGCAAAGTTTTTTGGTGGAAAATAAGGAAGTATATAGGATAGCAAAAGCATGGTAGCCACCATAGCATTAACCAGGTAAATAAATTTTTCGAAAAGCTTAAGGTTTTTCATATATACTCGGTACTATTTACCTACTTTGAATAAAAACTCTTTTTCTTCTTTAGTTAAACTATCGTAACCACTTTTACTTATTTTATCTAAAATAACATCAATCTTCTTTTGTTTATTTAATTCGTTAAATTCAGATTTGGAGTAACCACCAAAGTTTTCAGTTTTTTTTCTATAGACAGTTTTTAGCGGCGATTTACCCGACTTTTTAAACATACTCCCCACTCTATCCATCAACCCTTCGAATCCTTTACCTATATCTGTCCCTTTTTTTAATTGAACCGCATAAAAGTATCCCAACAAAGAGCCACCCAAATGAGCTAGATTTCCACCAGAATTCATTCCAAAAAGCCCCAAAACATCAATAACAACTATAGCAGCTCCAACGTACCAAAGTTTTAGGTTAAACGTAAAAAACCGAACTTCCATATGCGGCATATATGCACATAAAAAAATCAATAACGCCCTAACCCCAGCCGAAGCTCCAACCAATCGAGTATTTCCAGTAAACAAGTTAGGAAATACGTTATAACCCAACAAAAACAAAAGTCCTCCAGAAATAACACCTAGAAAATAGATATTTAACCCAGTTTTGGGAGAAAATAAATTCATAAACATCCCTCCAATAAAATAGAGCCACAACATATTAAATAAAATATGCCAAAAATCATAGTGTGTAAATCCATAAGTAATAATACTCCATGGCTGTAATATGGCATCAAAAAAGTCGCTAGGCAGTTCTAACCATCCTAAACTTTTATTAATATTAAAAACCACTCTTATAAACAAGCCTACGAAGAAAAGAACGAGGTTAACCCCTATAATTTTCTCGAACACATTCAGGTTTTGAAGTTTATCTTGTATGTCTTTGTTTAGCGTGGCCATATTTAGTTCCATCTATTTTTATTAAACTGTGTTTTTTTCCAATACCACATAATCAAGAACCCTGTTAAAGCCCCTCCAACGTGAGCTATGTAAGCTGTGTTACTAGGACTAAAAAACGATTGACCAGTAACTGCTGAAATTAAATCTAAGGCTATAATCCCTGGAATAAAGTATTTGGCTTTAATAGGCACTGGTAAGAATATAAGCATAAGTTTAGATTCTGGATATAACATTCCAAAAGCTACCAAAACCCCCATAATAGCACCGGAAGCACCAACCATGGTACTATTGAACACTCCAACAAAATGCTGTAATTGCTCCTGATTTAAAAATTCGCTCCATCGTCTATCATACATGCTATACCCTGATTTTAGGGTTTGAAAGGTCTGCGCTTCATCAAAACCAGATTCGTTTAAAATGGCCAAGCCTGAATAAAATCGGAAATAATAAAACCCAATCATACAAAGTGCTGCACCTAATCCGGATGAAATATAAAAAAACAAGAATTTCTTAGTTCCAAACTGCTGCTCTACCGCTGTACCAAACATCCAAAGTGCAAACATGTTAAACAGAAGATGCATAAACCCTCCATGCATAAACATGTGCGTAATAATTTGCCATGGCTGAAAAATTTCATTTTTAGGAAAATGCAATGCAAACCAATCATAAAACAAGGTATTATCACCAAAAGCCTGTCCTCCAATAGTCAAGGTTCCTATAAACATTATTACGTTTATAATAATTAAATGTTTTACGGTATCTGTAATATTATTCATCATAAGACTTGGTACTTATATAAATTTTTTATCCAATTCCTCTACACTTAACGTTACGAATGTAGTTTTATTTGTTGGCGACATATTTGGTTCTTTACAACCGAAAAGACTATTCACCAAATGTTCCTGTTCAAGTACTGAAAGAGATTGCCCTGTTTTTACTGCCAAGCTTTTTGCCATGGACTTTGCCAACAAATCTGTTGGACTAAAATTACTATCTGGAACTTCGTTTTCAATATCGTTAATTAACTGTTCTAAAATAACAGAAACCTCACTTTCTGGAACTCGAATTGGAACTCCAGAAATTTCAATACTATCTTTTGAAAGGTCGGAAAACAAAAATCCTGTATATTCTAAATCCTCTTTTACTTGTTTTAAAATATCAATCTCTTGAGGTGAGAAATGTAATTTAATAGGAAACAATAACTGTTGGCTCATACTTTGTTTCACAGTCATGTTTTTCAGAAAATCTTCATACAACACTCTTTGATGTGCCCGATATTGATCAATAACTAACATACCAGATTTAATAGTACTAATCACATATTTATTCTGAATTTGAAACGTGCTTTGTTTCGTTTCAACTTGAGATTGATCTTTAAAAATAGAACCTGTTTGTTCTTCACTTTCAAATTGTATACTAGTAAAATCCTGCTGTGTTTGTGTGCCTTTGGACTCTAATCCAACATACAAACTATCCCAATTAGAAGGTGTTTGTTTTCTAAAAGCGGTAGTCTGCTTACCAGAAATCTGTTTTTCTTGAAAGGGATTAAAACTTCTATCGACTTCAATTTTTGGAGTGCTCGGATTTTGAATATCCTTGTAATTGTAAGGTGTGTCTAAATTAGCATCTCTATCAAAATCTAAAACAGGTGCAATATTAAATTGTCCTAAACTATGTTTAACTGAGGCCCTTAAAATAGCATAAAGCGTATGCTCATCGTCAAACTTAATTTCTGTTTTAGTTGGGTGAATGTTTATATCAATGGTTTCAGGGTTAACTGTTAGATTTAAAAAATAGCTAGCATGTGTACTATCTTTTAAAAGCCCTTCGAAAGCCGAAGAAATGGCGTGGTTTAAATAAGCACTTTTTATAAATCTGTCGTTTACAAAAAAGAATTGTTCTCCTCTGGTTTTTTTTGCATATTCTGGTTTACCGACGAAACCAGAGATTTTAACTACTTCAGTCTCTTCATTAACTGGCACTAATTTCTCATTAGTTTTAGGACCAAAAATATTAACTATACGTTGTCTGTAATTACTTTCCGGAAGATTAAAAACCTCACTCCCATTATGATACATGACAAACTGAACATTTGGATGCGCTAAAGCCACTCTATGAAATTCGTCAATAATATGACGAGTTTCAACTTGATTAGATTTTAAGAAGTTACGTCTAGCAGGAATATTAAAAAATAAATTTTTAACTGCAATTGAAGTTCCTTTAGGCGTAACAACAGCCTCTTGTGAAACTACTTCACTTCCTTCTATAACTAATTGTGTTCCTACCTCATCCTCCTCTTGTTTAGACCGAAGTTCTACATGAGCAATAGCTGCAATACTTGCTAAGGCTTCACCTCGAAACCCCTTAGTATTTAATTGAAATAAATCCTCTGCAGAACGTATTTTTGAAGTAGCATGGCGTTCAAAACTTAATCTTGCATCGGTAACACTCATTCCTGAACCATTATCGATAACCTGAACTAAGGTTTTGCCTGCATCTTTAATTAAAAGTTTTATTATAGTTGCCTTAGCATCTAAGGCGTTTTCCATGAGCTCCTTAACGACAGAAGCAGGACGTTGAACAACTTCTCCTGCTGCAATCTGATTCGCCACATGGTCTGGTAATAACTGAATAATATCTGACATGAGCGTATTTAAAAGAAAATGGATAAATCGAATTCAATAATTAAAAGGAAAATCAAAATTAAAATTCCAATTATTATTAAAACTCTCTTATTTGCTGTATTGTTTTGATTGTACTTATAGTCTTCTAGTGCAGAAACAAGTTTATTTTTTAAACCTTTATTGTTTCCTACTGTACTTCTAAAGTCGTCGAACTTGTGTTTTATTTCAAATGGACTGCCTTCACCTTTATAATGTCTAGGTGTATAACTATACTTTTTGTTTTTTCTTGTTTTAAAAATCCCCATAATATCATCTATTCATAACCGCTTAAATAATACCAAAGCACTAAAATAGCTATCAAAAACAAGACCATATACCAAGGTGAAGTTAAAATGCTACTTTTACGCTTTCTACCTTGTTTTAACTCATGCCATTTTGACTGAATATCCTTTTCCTTATTTTCGGTGGTTTCAATTGGATATTTAGGCTTGAAATTAAATTGTCTATTCTTTTTGAATGATGCCACAACTACTATACTTTGATATCTTTCAAAAATACTTAAAAAACAAAGAAAAACAGGCTTTTGAAATGCCAAAAATTGTTAACATCCGTAATGCTTTCTATAAAAATAATCCGATTTCATCTAAGGTAATTTTTATCCATAAAGAAATCTATCGCTCTATAGATGGCGAGTTTTATTTTCAAAAATTAAGAATATGATAGCTAGCAACTTGCAAACCTACAAGAAGCTTAATAATAAAGGCTTAAAGTTTATTTAATACCGCCATTTTTATGGCAGCAATAGCAGCTTCTGTTCCTTTATTACCATGCTTTCCACCAGAACGATCGATAGCTTGCTGCAAATTATTATCGGTTAACACACAAAAAATAACAGGAATATCGTGAAGTATATTCAAATCTTTAATTCCTTGTGAAACTGCTTCGCACACGAAATCGAAATGTTTAGTTTCTCCTTGAATCACACTTCCAATGGCAATAACAGCATCAACGCCTTTTTCTTGCATTTTTTTAGAGCCAAAAATAAGCTCGTAACTACCTGGAACATTCCAACGGATAATGTTTTCAGGTAAAACATCATTGTCTATTAAAGCGCTATAAGCACCTTTATACAAACCTTCAGTAATAGTGTCGTTCCATTCTGAAACAACAATCCCAAACCGAAAATTCTTCGCGCTTGGGATTGTAGCTTTATCGTATTCCGATAAATTTTTATTTTCTGTTGCCATGTGTTTTTCCGAGAAATCGGGAAATTTATTTGTTAGCCAAGGCTTGCGCTTTACCAATAAACACATCAATGTTTTCAGCTTCGGTAGAAGACGCATAATTTTCTTTAATATCGTTGAAGTAAGTTAAAGCTTTATCGGCTTTCCCTAAATCCATAGCTACAACACCTGCTTTAAATAAGTATAATGGTGTAGTAAAACTATTAGATCTTAATTTAGCTGCTTGCTCATAATAATCTAAGGCATCTTCTTGTTGGTTTAACTGTACAAAAGCATCACCAATACTTCCTTTAGCCATTGGAGCTAAAACTAAATCTTTACTAGAAAAATCGTTTAAGTACGTTACTGCATTTTTGTAATCCTTCAAGTTTAAATAAGCCATTCCAGCATAATAATTAGCTAAATTAGCAGCAGAAGTCCCACTGTACTCTGAAGCAATATCAAGCATCCCTAATTTCCCTTCACCTCCATTTAAGGCTAAAGTGTATAGAGAGTCCTTTTGCACTCCTGTTACTGCTTGGTTGAAGTATTTTTGAGCTTGGAACATTTCGTTCATCGCTTCGTTTTGTTTTGGTTTTGCTACAAATTCGTTATAACCTAAATAACCTAACACCACAGCGGCTACTACACCAATAATAATGAAAATGTATTTTTGGTTTGAAATAACCCAATCTTCTGCTTTGGAAGCAGACTCATCTAAGGTGTTAAAAACTTCAGCAGTTGTTGAATTGTCAACAATCTCATGCTCTTTCTCTTCTTTCGTAGCTGGTTTGTAACCTCTTTTCTTGTAAGTTGCCATATTTTTTTAATTAATGCGTGGCAAAAATATGATTTTTCTTCATATTTAAAAGCCTATTATTTGTTATTTTTCAATATTTTGCGCAACATATACATTTAATAATTTAAAACAGTATTTAAGCACCTTTTTTATGATTCTAAAATCACTTTCATTACTAAATTATAAAAATTTTGAAAGTCAGTCTTTTGAGTTCAATCACAAGATCAATTGTTTTGTTGGAAACAACGGTGTTGGAAAAACTAACATCCTAGATTCCATTTACCATTTATCTTTTGGAAAAAGTTATTTTAACCCAATTTCTTCACAAAACATTAAACATGATGAAAGTTTTTTTGTGATTAATGGCGACTATGAAAAAGCCGGTAAAACCGAAAAAATTGTAGTCAGCTTAAAAAAAGGACAAAAAAAAGTTATTAAACGCAACGGAAAAAATTACGATAGATTTAGTGACCATATTGGATTTTTGCCTCTAGTAATTATTTCGCCTGCAGACCGAGATTTAATTATTGAAGGCAGTACGACGAGAAGAAAATTTATAGATGGTGTAATCTCGCAAAGTGACAAACTTTATTTAGACACTTTAATTAACTACAACAAGATTCTCGTTCAAAGAAATTCGCTTTTAAAATACTTTGCACTAAACAACACATTCAATGCCGATACTTTAGATATTTACAACAAGCAACTGGATAATTACGGTCAAATTATTTTTGAAAAAAGACAAGCATTCCTAAAAACTTTCATTCCTATTTTTAAAGATCGTTACAAGGCTATAAGCAATGGAAATGAGGATGTTAATTTAATTTACACTAGCGATTTAACAGAAGGAAAACTTGAAGACCTATTAAAGAAATCCATAAACAAAGATAAAGCATTGCACTACACAAGCGTTGGAACACATAAAGACGATTTGGTTTTTGAAATAGAACAACACCCTATAAAAAAGTTCGGAAGTCAAGGACAGCAAAAATCATTTTTAATTGCATTAAAACTAGCTCAATTCGACTTTATAAAAGCCCAGTGTGGCGACAACCCAATTTTGTTACTAGATGATATTTTTGATAAACTAGATGAAAACCGAGTTTCGCAAATAATTAAATTGGTAGACGACGAAAATTTTGGCCAGCTGTTTATAAGTGACACTCATGCTGATAGAACTGAAAAAGCTATAAAACAAGTGCATCAGGCTTATGAAATTTTCAAACTTTAAATTAAAAAGAAGTATTAAATAAAACTAGAACACCATGAATTTTAAATATTACATTCTAATCTTTTGTTTGCTAATACTAAGTAGCTGTTCCAATAATCCTGAAACCTATATTAACCATCTAGAAGGCTATTGGGAAATTGAAGAAGTTCAATTACCGGATGGCAGCAAGAAAAAATATAATTACAACGACACTGTAGATTATATTGAAGTTTCGGACAGCTTGGTTGGATTCAGAATAAAACTAAAACCTGCTTTCGATGGCACGTACGAGACATCAAACGATACTGAAAAATTTTCTATTAAAATTGAAAATGACAGTTTAAACCTATATTACGAAACACCTTTCGACTCTTGGAAAGAAACTGTTTTATTTGCAAATAATGAGCAGCTAAAAGTTACAAACAAAAATAAAGCCGTATTTTTATATAAGAAATTCACTCCAATTGACGTCACAAAATAACCCCCTCAAATTATGGCAAAACGAAACAACGAACATATAAGCATTGCAGATGCTCTTAAAGAATTTGTAGAAACCAACAAACTTGAATACGGTTTAGATGTAGTTAATGTACAAGACACCTGGAGAGATATGATGGGAAATGGCGTAAATAATTACACAACTGATATTCAATTAAAAAACGACACACTATTTGTACAACTAAGTTCTAGTGTATTAAGAGAGGAACTTAGTTATGGGAAAGAAAAAATTATTTCTATGTTAAATGAAGCTCTTGGTAAAAATGTGATAAAGAAATTGGTGTTACGATAAATAACTAAGATTAAATTACCTGATTTAAATTCCTGGCACGCTGTTTGCACTATAATTAATAATTAATTTAATAAAATTTATAATGAGTAAAGGAACAGTAAAATTTTTCAATGATGCCAAAGGATTTGGTTTCATCATAGAAGAAGGTTCAAACCAAGAACATTTTGTACACATTTCAGGATTAATTGACGAAGTTCGTGAAAACGATGACGTTGAATTCGAATTGACAGAAGGTAAAAAAGGATTAAACGCAATAAACGTAAGAGTTTTATAATATATACGATTATCTTTTTAGAACAAAACCCACAGCAGAAGCTGTGGGTTTTTTGTTTTATATATGGTTTACTACCTGATCATTACTTATAAGACTTATAACAAATTAAATGAGAAGTTGATTGGTGTTCAGATTTTTTATTCAGACAAGCTCTATAAAACACAAAAAAGCCTGAAAAACTACTTTTCCAGGCTTAATTTAAACTTTTCTAAAGTTTGATTTATTTAAAACATTTCTCTTCCTGAAAAATGAAAAGCTCCTTCAATAGCAGCGTTTTCATCGCTATCACTTCCGTGTACAGCATTTTCTCCAATAGAAGCAGCATATAATTTTCTAATAGTTCCTTCAGCAGCATCTGCAGGATTAGTAGCACCAATTAAAGTTCTAAAATCTTCTACAGCGTTTTCTTTTTCTAAAATAGCAGCTACAATAGGACCACGAGTCATGTATTCTACCAATTCTCCAAAGAAAGGTCTTTCATTGTGGATTGCATAAAATGCCTCAGCATCCGCTTTTGTCAATTGTGTTAATTTCAAAGCTACGATTCTAAAACCTGAAGCATTGATTTTCTCTAAGATTGCGCCAATGTGTCCTTTTTCAACCGCATCTGGCTTAAGCATTGTAAATGTTCTGTTAGTTGCCATTTAATATTTTTTTAATTTGGGTGCAAAAGTAACGCTTTTCTATAAAAAAACCTTAAAATCACATATTAAATAATTGTATCTTTGTTACCTATGGAAAAAGACGATATCATTAAAATCAATCAGCTGTTAAAAACACCTAAACAAGTAGTTATAGTTCCTCATAAAAACCCAGATGGAGATGCTATTGGTTCTACTTTAGGTTTATATTTATATCTATTGAAGCACAAACAAATCGCAACTGTTATTGCTCCAAACGATTACCCTGACTTTTTGAAATGGATGCCTAAAGAGTCTAAAATCCTCAAGTATGAACTACAAAAAGAAGCATGTGATGCCTTAATTTCTAAAGCTGAAGTAATTTTTACTTTAGACTTTAACGCACTCGATAGAGCGGGTGACATGGAGGAAGTACTTAGTTCTAGTAATGCTTTAAAAATCATGATAGATCATCATCAGCAACCAGAAGACTACGCAACCTATATGTATTCTGATGTTAGCATAAGCTCCACCTGCGAAATGGTATATAATTTCATCGAAATGCTTGGTGACAAAAACCTTTTAGATAAGGATATAGCTAGTTGTTTGTATGCTGGAATTTTAACAGACACCGGATCGTTTAGATTCCCTTCAACAACTAGTAGAACTCATCTAATTGCCGGAGAATTGATAGATTTGGGAGCAAATCATTCAGAAATTTACAACCAGATTTTCGACAACAACAGTTACGAACGTATGCAGCTTTTAGGTTGCGCTTTAAGTAATTTAAAAGTTTTACCAGAATACAGAACCGCGTACATTACACTATCACAAGATGAGCTTAATCAATTCAACTTTAAAAAGGGTGATACTGAAGGCTTTGTAAATTATGCACTTTCACTAAACAACATAATTTTTGCAGCTATTTTTATAGAAGACTCACAAAACAACATTGTAAAGATTTCTTTACGTTCTAAAGGAAATTTCTCTGTAAACGAATTTTCTAGAGCGCATTTTGAAGGCGGAGGACACACCAACGCAGCAGGTGGGAAAAGTGATTTAGACTTAAAATCTACAGTTGAAAATTTTATTAGTATCTTGCCTCATTATAAAAACGCCCTGAACAATGAGTAGAATTATTACCATACTAATAGGCACCTTACTTCTGGTAGCTTGCAAATCGCCTGAAGCTAGACGACCAGTTTCCTCAAAATCAGGATCGTTTATCGACGAATCTGTTGAAAGAAATATTAAACTTAAAGAACGAGAAGAAGCCTATATTAAAAAAATTATGGCCGAAAATCCTGAGCTAGAATATATAGCTTCAGCAAATGGATTTTGGTATTACTACAACGTAAAACAGGCCGACAGCTTAATATCGCCAGATTTTGGAGACATCGTCAATTTCAACTACAATATAAAAACCTTAAACAACGAACTAATCTATTCACAGGAAGAGCTTAAAAACCAAACCTACGTAATGGATAAACAAGAACTTTTTTCGGGTTTAAGAGAAGGTTTAAAACTTATGAAACCTGGTGAAACAGTTACCTTTATGTTCCCTTCACAGAAAGCTTACGGCTACTATGGAGACGAAAACAGAATAGGAGTTAATGTGCCCCTAATATGCGAGGTTTCTGTAAACTCAATTATTGACAAATAATTCCAATTAAATTTTTAATAAAATACTATTTTTACAACCGAAAATTAAAAACACATGAACATCTTAAAACATACTATGAAAATTTTATTTCTTGCACTTTTCGTAAGTTTAACAGCTTGCGAACAGCAAAAATATCCTGATTTAGAAGACGGATTATACGCTGAATTTGTTACTAACAAAGGTATTATGTTAGCTAAATTACACTACCATGAAGTTCCTGTTACTGTAGCTAACTTCGTTGCTTTAACTGAAGGTACACATCCAAACCTTCCGGACTCTTTAAAAGGAAAAAGATATTACGATGGAACAACCTTTCACAGAGTTATAGATAAGTTTATGATTCAAGGTGGAGATCCATCTGGAACGGGCGCTGGAAGTCCTGGATATAAATTCATGGATGAATTTCACCCAAATTTAAAACATGATAAACCAGGTATTTTATCTATGGCTAACGCTGGTCCTGCAACTAATGGAAGTCAATTTTTTATAACTGAAATCCCTACACCTAATTTAGATAACAGACATGCTGTTTTTGGAGAACTAGTACAAGGATTAGAAGTTCAAGATAGTATTTCTAATGTAGAAACAAACAGAGCAGACAATAAGCCTAAAGAGCCAGTTGTTATTGAAGCAATTAACATTATTAGAAAAGGAAAAGAAGCTGAAGCTTTTGATGCTGCTAAAGTTTATACTGAAGAACTTCCTAAAATTGAAGAAAAACAAAATCAGTTAAAAGAAGCAGAAAACCAAAAACTTAAAGATGGTGCTAAAGCAGCTGCAGAAACTTTTTTAACTAAAAATGCCGATTTAGGTGGTACAGTTAAAAAACTAGATACTGGCGTTGTTATGCTTTTCACTAAGCAAGCAGAAGATGCTGTAAAACCAAATTCTTCTCAGAAAGTTCTTGTAGACTATGCTGGTTTTTTTGAAGATGGTCGCTTATTTGACACATCATGGGCTAGTGTAGCTAAAGAAAACAACCAATATAACGAACAACGTGATGCTCAAGGAGGGTACAAACCATTCCCTATGATCTATAACGAAACAGCGAGTCTTGTTCCTGGTTTTAGAGAAGCGATGCTTAACATGAATGTTGGAGATAAAGCTCGTGTTTTTATTCCTAGTTATTTAGGTTATGGAGCAAATGGTATGGGACCAATTCCACCAAACAGCAATTTAGTTTTTGATTTAGAAATTGTTGGAATAGCAGAATAACATCCAATTAATATAAAGAAATAAAAAAAGCAGCTCGTTGAGCTGCTTTTTTTATTTATGGTATTTATACTAATTATTTCTTAGGAATCTGTTTTAAAATCTCTAATACAAATTTCCAATATTTTTGAGCTGAAGATATTTGAGCTCTTTCATCTGGAGAATGCGCTCCTTTAATATTTGGTCCAAAACTAATCATATCCATGTTTGGATAATTCTGTCCAAGAATTCCACACTCCAATCCCGCATGACATGCAGCAACATGAGCTTTTTGCCCATTCATTTTCTCGTATAAACTATCCAATACTTTTAAAATAGCCGAATCCATATTTGGTTTCCAACCTGGATAATCTCCAGAAAACTCTACTTCACATCCTGTTAATTCAAAAGTTGCGCGAAGCATGTTTGCTAAATCCCATTTTGAACTTTCTACAGAAGAACGTGTTAAACAACCAATTTTAATTTCACCGTCTTTTACAATTACTCTTGCTATGTTGTTCGACGTTTCAACTAAGTCTGGAATATCTGCACTCATTCTGTATACACCGTTTAGTGCTGCATACAAAGCTCTTGTTAAACCTTCTTGAACCCCTAAATCCATAATATTTTTAGGAGTAGCTGTTTTAGAAACAACAATCTCTAAATCTGGCTCCATAGTTTTAAGCTCTGTTTTAATCTCATTAGCAAGCTCTGTCAGTTCTGAAACAAAAGCCTCTTCATGCACAGAATCGATTGCAACAATAGCCCTACTTTCTCTAGGAATAGCATTTCTTAAACTTCCTCCATCAATTTCAGAAATACGCAATCCAAAATTTTCAAAACCATCAAACATCAAACGATTCATGATTTTATTGGCATTACCTAAACCTTCATGTATTTGCATTCCTGAATGTCCTCCTTGCAATCCCTTTACTTCAATAGTAAAACCTGTTTTAAATTCAGGAGTTTCTTCTTCATTATAAGTTCTTGTAGCGGTTACATCCACTCCACCGGCACAACCAACCCCTATTTCATCATCTTCTTCCGTGTCTAAATTCAAAAGAATTTCACCGTCCAGCAAGCCTCCTTTTAAACCCATGGCACCTGTCATTCCTGTTTCTTCATCTATAGTAAATAAAGCTTCAATAGCAGGATGAGGAATATCAGTGCTTTCTAAAATGGCCATAATAGTTGCTACTCCTAAACCGTTATCGGCCCCTAAAGTTGTTCCTTTTGCACGAACCCAATCACCATCAACATACATATCGATTCCTTGTGTAGCAAAGTCGAAATTGGTATCAGCATTTTTTTGGTGAACCATATCTAAATGAGACTGCATAACAACAGTTACACGATCTTCCATTCCTGGAGTCGCTGGTTTTTTAATAATAACGTTTCCAACCTCGTCCACAATAGTTTCAAGGTTTAACTTTTCACCAAAATCCTTCATAAAAGCAATTACCTGTTCTTCTTTTTTTGAAGCTCTTGGCACAGCATTTAAATCGGCAAATTTATTCCAAAGTTGTTTTGGCTCTAGGTTTCTTATTTCTGAATTCATATCTGTAATTTTATGTTTTACAAAGGTACTTATATCTTGTAGAGTATTAAAACATTTACCTATTTTTGAAGGATGCTGAAAAACCCAAAACCATATATTGCCTTTTCCCTAGTTCCATTATTACTTATAGTCGAGCTTTTAAAACAATTCCCTGAAGTTGTTGAAACTTACTACAGCTTAGGTCTATATCCTATTATTTCCAGTATATTCCGTTTTACACTAGGATGGGTTCCGTTTTCATTTGGAGATTTAATTTACGGTTTCGCAATTGTTTATATGGCTAGATGGTTTATTGTAAATAGAAGACGAATTATAAGAGACACTAAACTTTGGCTGATTGATGTGGTTGCTTTTATTTCAATCATATTTATTGCTTTTCATTTGTTTTGGGCAATGAATTACCACAGACTACCCTTACATGAAAGCTTAAATTTAGATGCTGAATATTCTACAGAACAACTACTTACGGTAACTGAAAAATTAATTAAAAAATCGAATGCAGTTCATTTAGAATTAACTAAAAACGACTCGAACAAAATTAATTTACCTTATAGTAAAAATGAAGTAATAAATTTAGTTCCAAAAGGTTATGAAGCTATAGAAAATGAATTCCCTCATTTAAAATATCATCCAAAAAGTATTAAAAAATCGTTGTTTAGCTTACCATTAACTTATATGGGTTTTAGCGGTTATTTAAATCCATTAACAAACGAAGCACAAATTAACAGTTATATTGTTCCTTATAGATTTCCGGTAGTTGCATCGCATGAAGTTGCACATCAATTAGGTTATGCTAAGGAAAATGAAGCCAATTTTATTGGTGGATTGGCAGCTATAAATCACCAAGACCCTTATTTTAATTATAGTGGTTATACTTTTTTACTAAAACATTGTTTGCTTGAAATTTACAAACGCGACAACGAATTGTATTTTGATATTTTAAAAACCGTAAACAAAGGTATTTTGAAAAACTATCAGGAGGTACAGAACTTTTGGGACAGCTATCAAAATCCGGCCGAACCCTTATTTAAAAAAACCTATAACAGTTATTTAATTGCCAACAACCAAAAAGAAGGTATGGAAAGTTATAGTTATGTTGTTGCTTTAATTGTTAATTATTTTGAAGCAAAAAGTATCTAATTCATTCATTTAAAATTATTATTGAAAAAACTAAATTTGCACACGATGATAAAGCAAATAACAAGTAGCCAAAACGCTTATATTAAAGAACTATTTCAACTTAAAGAAAAATCTAGAGCACGTAAAAAATCTGGATTATTTTTAATTGAAGGTGCTCGAGAAATTAGTTTAGCAATAAAAGGAGATTATTCCATTGATACCATTTTATTTTTTCCAGATTTATTTTCTGAAGAACAACTTAACAACTTGATAACTTCACAGCGAAACACCATAGAAATTTCTAAAGAAGTTTACCAAAAACTCGCTTACAGAGATACTACAGAAGGTATAATTGCAGTTGCTAAAGCCAAAGACTTCTTACTTAAAAACCTAAGATTCAAATCAAAAAACCCATTAATATTAGTTGCTGAAGCCCCTGAAAAACCAGGTAACATAGGTGCACTTTTACGCACTGCAGATGCGGCTAATGTAGATGCTGTAATTATTGCTAATCCAAAAACTGATTTGTACAATCCAAATATTATACGTTCAAGTGTAGGTTGTGTTTTCACCAATCAAATTGGCACTGGTACTACAGAAGAAATCATTGAATTTTTAAACAGTAACAATATCGATATTTATAGTGCTATATTGCAAGAGTCTGTGAATTATCATGAACAAGATTACGCAAAAGCATCTGCCATTGTAGTTGGAACAGAAGCCAATGGACTTAGTAATGCATGGAGAAAAGCTTCTAAACAGAACATTAAAATACCAATGCAAGGAGAAATAGATTCCATGAACGTTTCTGTAGCAGCCGGAATTCTTATTTTTGAAGCTAAAAGACAACGAGCGTTCCTCTAAAAGTTCAACAATAAACAATTTACAATACCCAAATTTCAATATAACCGAATCGGAATTTAATTCTCATGACAGCCACTACCCTATTCTACATTATAATTGCCATTATAATTATCAATTTCATTATAGATAAAGTCCTTGATGCTTTAAACGCAAAACATTTTAATGATCCTGTTCCGCAAGAGCTTCAAGACGTATATGATGAAACAGAATACAAAAAATCTCAAGCCTATAAAAAAACAAATTATAAGTTTGGACTGTTTACTTCCACATTTTCCATTGTGCTTACTCTTGCTTTTTTAATTTTTGATGGTTTTGAATTTGTAGATAACATTGCTAGAAGCTATTCGGACAACCCAATTTTGATAGCCCTGATTTTCTTCGGAATAATCATGATTGGCAGCGATTTCCTTTCAACACCTTTTTCATACTACAAAACCTTTGTTATTGAAGAACAATTTGGCTTTAATAAAACCACTAAAAAAACCTTTGTCTTAGACAAAATAAAAGGCTGGGTTATGCTTGGTATTATAGGTGGGGGTATTCTAGCACTAATAATTTGGTTTTATCAATTTGCTGAAAACAATTTTTGGCTATACGCTTGGGCATTAATAGCAGTTTTTACTGTTTTTATAAATATGTTTTATGCAAAATTAATCGTGCCCTTATTCAATAAACAAACGCCTTTAGAAGAAGGCGAATTACGTAACAAAATTTCCTCTTATGCTCAAACGGTTGGTTTTAAATTAGACAAAATCTTCGTGATTGACGGTTCTAAAAGAAGCACTAAAGCCAACGCCTATTTTTCTGGATTTGGAAGTGAAAAACGTGTAACATTGTATGACACATTGATAAACGATTTAGAGGATGAAGAAATTGTGGCTGTGCTTGCTCACGAGGTCGGTCACTATAAGAAAAAGCACATTATTTTTAATTTAATCGCCTCTGTCCTACTAACTGGGTTTACACTTTATATTCTATCTATATTCATTTCAAATCCGTTACTTTCAAATGCCTTAGGAGTTGAAACTCCGAGTTTTCATATTGGCCTAATTGCCTTTGGGTTACTATATGCCCCAATTTCAGAAGTTACTAGCTTAGTTATGAATTGGTTCTCTAGAACCTTCGAATATCAAGCAGATAATTATGCTAAAAACACCTATAAAGCTGAACCTCTTATCAGCTCTCTTAAAAAATTATCAAAAAATAGTTTAAGCAACTTAACCCCTCATAAAGCATATGTTTTCATGCATTATTCTCATCCAACCTTACTAGAAAGAATAAAAAATTTGAAATTATAAGTCCACTTTTAGATTAAATAAACTTTTTCTTGTTATTACCGAATTAAAATCGGGAAACATCTTATATTTATATAAAATAAGACTTTTTAATTCCTATGTAATAGATCTATATTTAAGTAAAAAGGATTGTGAATTAGTTTCGTTTATATTATTTTTAAATTTATGACAGAACAAGAGCTAGAGAAAGAAAATGTTGCAATTGCCAAGGCTTATAAAGAGCTACTTCGAGTAAGTTACAGAACACTTACAGATGAAGATAAAAAACTCATTAGAAAAGCTTTTGATGTGGCAGTAGATGCGCACAAAGACCAACGACGAAAATCGGGAGAAGCTTATATTTTCCACCCAATTGCTGTAGCTAAAATTGTAGCTCAAGAAATTGGAATGGATGCAACCTCAATTGCTGCAGCACTTCTTCATGATGTGGTTGAAGACAACGATAATTATTCAATTTCCGATATTGAACGATTATTTGGTGAAACCGTTGCAAAAATTGTAGATGGCTTAACTAAAATTTCATCCTTAGACACAGAGATGGATGTGTCTCTTCAAGCTGAAAACTTTAGACGCATGCTCTTAACCCTTAACGACGATGTTAGGGTAATTATCATAAAAATTGCCGACAGACTGCATAATATGCAGACTATGGAATCCATGCGTTCAGATAAACAAATAAAAATTGCATCTGAAACCTTATACATTTATGCGCCTTTAGCACATAGAATTGGGCTCTACAATATAAAATCGGAACTTGAAGACCTAGGTTTAAAATATACCGAACCGGAGGTTTACCACGATATTTTAACGAGTATTAAAGACAGTAAAGAAGAGCAGGATGCCTATATTGATGAATTTACAAGCGTTATAAAAACCACTCTTGACAAAGAAAAATTAGATTACGAAATAAAAGGTAGAACTAAATCTATTTTTTCTATTCGTAGAAAAATGCAAAATCAAGGTGTTTCCTTTGATGAAGTTTACGACAAATTTGCCGTTAGGATTATCTATAAAAGTGAACCCGAAAATGAAAAATTCCTTGCATGGAAAATCTACTCCATTGTAACCGATCACTTTAGACCAAACCCTACCAGACTTCGAGACTGGATTTCTTCACCTAAATCTACTGGCTACGAAGCTTTGCATATTACCGTTGTTGGACCAAAAGGCAGATGGGTAGAAGTGCAAATAAGAAGTGAGCGCATGAATGAAGTAGCCGAAAAAGGTTTTGCTGCACACTATAAATACAAACAAGGTAGCGATATAGACGATAGTTTGGACATTTGGATTTCAAGACTCCAAGAAGCTTTAGAAAATCATGAAACCAATGCAGTTGATTTTGTAGAACAGTTTAAACTTAATTTATATTCCAAAGAAATTTTTGTGTTTACACCTAAAGGTGAATTAAAATCTCTACCAAAAGGAGCTACTCCTTTAGATTTTTCTTTTAGCATCCATACAGAAGTTGGAATGAAAACCCGTGGAGCCAAAGTAAACGGAAAATTAGTTCCTTTAAGTCATGTGTTAAAAAGTGGTGACCGTGTAGATATTTTAACTTCCGATTCTGCAAAACCAAATTCAAACTGGCTCGATTATGCAACAACTGCCAAGGCAAGAAGTAAAATTAAATCGGCCTTAAAAGAAGATAAAAAAGAAATTGCCGAAGAAGGAAAAGAAATTTTAAGAAGAAAATTAAAACAGTTAAAAATAATTTTAAACGAAAAGTCGGTTAACGAATTGGTTAATCACTTCAAGTTAAAAACTAGTTTAGATTTATTTTATAGAGTAGGTATTGGAACTATTGATAATGCCATGATTAAAGAGTATGCTTCATCTAGAAGTAATGCCTTTATGAGTTATATTAAAAATAAAATCTCTCGAAAACCTACACTTTCCAAAGAAGAACTGGACAAAGATGAAATTACCTCCAAATACGATTTATTAGTATTTGGAAAGGAAGGAGAAAAACTAGATTACAAATTTGCTAATTGCTGCAACCCTATTCCTGGAGATGCTGTTTTTGGATTTTTAACTATAAATGATGGTCTAAAAGTACATAAACAAAACTGTCCGAATGCGGTAAGCCTGCAGTCCAATTACGCATATAGAATCATGACTGCAAAATGGATAGATTCTTCGCAACAAGAATTTGCTGCTCAAATTATTCTTTCTGGAATTGACAATTTAGGTTTGGTCAATGATATAACTAAAGTTATTTCTGCCAACATGCACGTAAATATGAAAAGCTTAAGTTTTCAAAGTGATGACGGCCTTTTTTCTGGAAAAATAAATGTTGTTGTTAAAAACAACACCTTACTTAAAAAACTAATGGATAACTTGAAAAAAATTAATGGTATAGATAAAGTATCTAGAGTGTAAAAATTAATGTAAATTTGCACACAACTATGAGCTTAAAAACAGATACAAAGAACCAAGAAATTGTAAAAAACGTGTTTACTGCTTTTTTAGAAGAAAACAAGCACCGTAAAACACCTGAGCGTTATGCCATTTTACAAGAAATTTATAATAGCGATGAACACTTCGATATAGAGTCTTTATACCTAAGTATGAAAAACAAAAAGTATCGTGTGTCGCGTGCTACGCTTTATAATACCATTGAAATCTTATTAGATTGCGGCTTGGTTAGAAAACACCAATTTGGTCAAAATCAAGCACATTACGAAAAATCGTATTTCGATAAACAACACGATCATGTTATATTAACAGATACTGGTGAAGTTATTGAGTTTTGCGATCCAAGAATTCAAAGTATAAAAAAAACTATAGAAGAGGTTTTTGATATTGAAATTAAAAACCATTCACTCTACTTTTACGGCAACAGAAAAACAAACAAATAACTTATTTTACAATGGCAGTAGATTTACTACTAGGACTACAATGGGGAGACGAAGGCAAAGGAAAAATTGTTGATGTTCTTACCTCCAACTACAACATTATTGCACGCTTTCAAGGTGGGCCTAACGCTGGACACACGCTTGAATTTGATGGAATTAAACACGTTTTAAGAACCATCCCATCTGGAATTTTTCATAAAGAATCAACCAATGTTATTGGTAACGGAGTAGTAATCGATCCAGTGGTTTTCGCCAAAGAATTGGAAGGTCTAGACCAATTCAATATCGATTATAAAACCAACTTGATTATTTCTAGAAAAGCACACATTATCCTTCCAACACACCGATTGTTGGATGCTGCAAGTGAAGCTTCAAAAGGAAAAGCTAAAATTGGTTCAACTTTAAAGGGAATTGGACCAACTTATATGGATAAAACCGGTAGAAACGGAATTCGTGTTGGAGATTTAGAACTTGCCGATTGGAAAGAAAGATATCGTGCTTTAGCAAACAAGCACATAGCCATGATTAACTTCTACAATGTAGATATTCAATACAACTTGGCAGAAATGGAAGTAGAGTTTTTTGAAGCTGTGAAAGTTTTAAAATCTTTACAATTTATAGATTCTGAAGAATACCTATACCAAGCCCAAAAAGCTGGAAAAACTATTTTAGCTGAAGGAGCTCAAGGATCTTTACTAGATATCGATTTTGGAACCTACCCATTCGTAACATCAAGTAACACAACAGCGGCCGGAGCTTGTACTGGTTTAGGCGTGGCTCCAAACCAAATTGGCGAAGTTTACGGTATTTTTAAAGCCTATACAACACGTGTTGGCTCTGGACCATTCCCAACAGAATTATTTGATGAAGTTGGTGCGAAAATGGCAAAAATAGGAAATGAATTTGGTGCGGTAACTGGTCGTGCTAGACGTTGTGGTTGGCTAGATTTAATCGCTTTAAAATATGCATGTCAAGTTAATGGTGTAACCAAATTAATGATGATGAAGGGTGATGTACTTTCTGGGTTTGACACCTTAAAAGTTTGTACCGCATACAAGTATAAAGGTGAAACTATAACTCATTTACCATATAATATCGAACCTGAAAACCTAGATCCAATTTATACAGAATTCAAAGGTTGGAAAGAAGATTTAACTAAAATGACAGAAACTTCTCAGTTCCCAAAAGAATTGAACGACTACATCGATTTCTTAGAAAAAGAATTAGAAATCCCTATTCATTTAGTATCTGTTGGACCTGATAGAAAACAAACTATTTTTAGATAATCAACTTACAAAATACAACATAAGACCTTTCAAGTTATTTAAACTCGAAAGGTCTTTTCTATTAAAAATATCTTAATGCAACTCAACCGAACGTATTAATCATTATTTTTGTCAAAATTTATAATGTTGCAACAACCAAGTCAAATTTTACTTAGCTTTTTATTATGCCTGTTATTCTTTGGCTTTTCTTTCGCCCAAGAACAAAAGCGCATAGAGATTAAATATTCTGGTTTTTTAGAATTTAAAGAAGAAGATGCCCCAGGACTAAAAGTAATGACCCGTGATGACTCCCAACAAATACACGTCATCCACGAAGGTGTAAACATGTATTGCGACCAAGCTTTACTTTACAGCAACGATGATTTTATTGAAGCTTATGGCAACGTAAAAATGATTCAAGGAGACACCATTAATATGACTGCCAAATATGTAGAATATAGTGGGAAAACAAAATTGGCTTTTGCTAGTGGCGAAGTCATTCTTAAAGAGCCAAACTCCACCTTAACTACTGACACTCTGTTTTTTGACCGTGTTAAACAACAATCTTATTATAAAAGTGGCGGTCAGGTAGTTCGTGATTCTTCAGGAACTATTACCAGTCAAATTGGACGCTATTATATGGATGCAAAAAAATACCAATTTGTAAACAACGTGGTTTTAACACATCCTGATTATAAAATCAACACCAAACACTTAGACTTTTATTCGGAAAGTGGACACGCCTATTTGTATGGCCCTTCAACCATTGTTACCGACGAAAGTAAAACCTACTGTGAAAAAGGTTTTTACGACACAGAAAACAAAACAGGTTACGGCGTTAAAAAAACAAAGATTGAGTATGACAATCGTGTCTTTGAAGGAGATAGTATGTATTTTGACAACAACCGAAATTTTGCCTCTGCAACCAACAACATAAAAGTTACAGATACAGTAAACAAAAGTATTATTAAAGGACATTATGCTGAAGTTTACAAGGCTAAAGATTCTGTTTTTATAACTAAAAGAGCTTTGGCAATATCTGTTCAAGAAAAGGATTCTATCTATATCCACGCAGATACGCTTATGGTTACTGGAAAACCAGATAAAAGAATTACTAGAGCCTTTAGAAACACAAAAATGTATAAGTCGGATATGAGTGGTAAGGCAGACTCCATCCATGTCAATCATCACACAGGATTAACGCAACTTATTAATATTTCATCATTATCGTCTAAAGATGCCTTTGCAGTAAAACGTCGACCGGTAATTTGGAATTTAGAAAACCAAATAACAGGTGATACCATTCATATTAAATCCAACCCTAAAACTGAAAAACTAGATTCCTTGGTTGTTTTTTATGACGCATTTTTAATTAGCAAGGATACAATTAGCCAAGATGGATACAATCAGATTTCAGGAAAAAGTCTCATTGGACTGTTCGATGATCAGAACAATTTAAAACAAGTGGACATCCTTAAAAATGCTGAATCTATTTTTTATGCTAGGAATGATGAACAAGAACTAGTTGGAATAGACAAAGCAAAATCAGGTAGTATTTCTATCTTTTTTAATGATGGAGAAATTGAGCAATACAATCGGTACAACCAAATTGATGCAAAGACTTATCCTGAATCTGAATTCCCCAAAAACGCAAGAAAACTTAGAGGGTTCGATTGGAGAGAAGAAGAAAGACCAAAAAATGTAGAAGACTTATTTAGTGATGATCCTCCTTTAAACCTACCTATTATAAAAGGCTTGGATGATTATGTGCCACAAGAAGAGTTTTTCGACGACAGTATGATTGGACGGGTTGAAAAAGCACGAAAATCAGAAAAACCAACAATTGAAGCCAATTCGAAAGAAGATAAAGGCAAAAACAAAACATTTAAGGCTGGTAGACATATTCCACAAGATATTTTGGATGATGCAAAAATGAAGAAAGAGAATACCAAGCCTACAACCAAAACAAAAAAAGGGTTGTTACCAAAAAAAGTAAGTAAATAAATGGCTATAGATTTTTTTAAATATCAAGCACAAACATCCCCACACCCATTAGCTATGAAAGTTTCTTATGCTAAGGGCTCATATATCTATGATGTTAACAACAAAGCCTATCTAGATTTCGTGGCTGGTGTTTCAGCTTGCACTCTAGGTCATGGGCATCCCAAAGTGGTTACCGCCATAAAAGATCAATTAGACAAGTACTTACATGTAATGGTCTATGGCGAATACATTCAGGAACCAGCTGTAGAACTGGCTAAATTATTAGCTAAACACTTACCTAATAACTTAGAAAAAACCTATTTAACTAATTCGGGAACTGAAGCAATAGAAGGTGCTTTAAAATTGGCGAAACGCGCAACGGGTAGAAGCGGAATTATTTCTGCAAAGAATGCATATCATGGCAATACCATGGGTTCTATGAGTATTATGGGTTATGAAGAGCGTAAAAGAGCCTTCAGACCCTTGTTGCCAGACACTTCTTTTATTGAATTCAATAACGAGGACGATCTAAATAAAATAACTAAAAATACAGCTTGTGTTGTTTTAGAAACTATACAAGGTGGCGCTGGTTTTATTGAACCTAAAAACAGATATTTAGAAAAAGTTAGAGAACGATGTGATAAAGTAGGAGCATTATTAATATTAGACGAAATTCAACCAGGAATAGGAAGAACTGGCAAGCTTTTTGGTTTTGAACATTATAATTGCGTACCTGACATTTTGGTAACAGGGAAAGGTTTAGGTGGAGGAATGCCAATTGGCGCTTTTACAGCATCGGCTAAATTAATGGATTTATTACAAGACAATCCAAAATTAGGACATATAACAACCTTTGGTGGACATCCAGTAATTGCAGCTGCAGCATTGGCAACCTTAAAGGAAGTAACGAAAAGTAATTTAATAGCTCAAACCCTAGAAAAAGAACAGCTTTTTAGAAAACATCTAGTTCATCCGTTAATATTAGGTGTTCGTGGTAAAGGGCTAATGTTGGCCGCTATGACGCCTTCAGCAGAAATAACAACTGAAGCTATTTTAGCTTGTCAAGACGAAGGACTTATCTTATTTTGGCTACTTTTTGAACCAAAAGCCATTAGGATAACACCTCCATTAACCATATCGAATGAAGAAATCGTGGAAGGATGTCAAATTATCCTAAAAGTTTTAGATAAAATCCAATCAAAACACAGCCAACCAACCCGCTGATAATCAACAAACCCAGCAATCAATCAAATAAGTGTTCATTACTTTGTTAAAAAGATTTGAGCAAACTTATCATAAAAATAAAATAGTACCTTAAATTTAGTACTATATCTATATAAAAGTGCTTATGGAGTTTAGTCCCAATAATAATATATCATTAACAAAATTTGAATCGATGTTAAAAACGAATCATATTTTGTTTTTTGACTCGGAAGAATTTGAGAATATTATTCATCATTATTTGACCTTGGGTAAAATTTCATTGGCTAAAAAAGCCATTAAATTAAGCCTGCAACAACATCCCGATTCTATCAATTTAAAGCTTTTTAAAGTTGAAGTTCTGGTGTTTGAAGATAAACTAAGCGAAGCGGATGCTTTACTTAATGAGCTTCATGATTTAGAACCTAATAACGAAGAAATATACATTCAAAAAGCTAATATTTTCTCGAAAAAAGACAATCATAAAAAAGCCATACACGTATTAAAAAAGGCATTAGAACTTACTGATGACGTTCAAGATATTTACTCGTTAATAGGAATGGAGTATTTATTCTTAGATAAATTTGAAGAAGCTAAATACTATTTTATTAAATGTATGGACGAGGATACAGAAGATTATTCTGCCTTATACAACCTAATTTATTGTTTTGAATTCCTTGATCAACAAGACGAGGCTATTGAGTATTTGAACAACTTTTTAAATAGAAATCCGTATAGTGAAGTCGCATGGCATCAATTAGGAAAACAATATTATGCCTTAAAAGAGTTTAACAAAGCCTTAACCGCATTCGATTTTGCAATTATTTCTGACGATACTTTTGTAGGAGCTTACTTGGAAAAAGGAAAGGTATTAGAAAAACTTAAACGCTATGAAGACGCGCTAGAAGCCTATTCATTAACACTAGAACTTGACGACGCCACCTCATTTGCTCTACTAAGAATAGGACATTGTTATGAAAAGCTAGAGCAAGACGAGCTGGCTATTCAGTACTACAATAAAACAATAAAAGAAGACCCTTTATTAGACAAGGGCTGGATTGCTATTACTAAATATTATAACAAAAAAGGAAACTATAAAAAATCGCTTTATTATATTAATAAAGCAATAAATATCGATTCCGAAAACATGGCATATTGGAAATTATATGCCCAATTAAATTTTAGATTAAACTTTTTAGAAGAAGCTGAACGAGGCTATAAAAAAGCTTTAGATTTAGGAAACTACGAGTTAGAAACTTGGTTGGTTAGAGGCGATATTTTATTAAAACTTGGCGAACCTGAATCTGCTATTTTAAATTTTCTTCAAGCTTCTGAATTCTATCCAGAAAATGCTGAAATTGAATATCGACTAGCTGGTTTGTATTTTAGTTTAAATGAAAGTGAAAAAGGAGAATACCACTTAAAAAACGGACTTTGTTTTAATACGGAATACGCTTTTATTATTGAAGAACTTTTTCCAAAAGTGTATAAAAAACGACAAATTAAAAACTTGCTTAAATCCAAACAATAGCAAAAACGTCTGATTAAATTTACATACCTTTGGTTTTCTATTTTTAAACTAACCATGCAAAGACGTTTTAAAGATTATTTTTTCATAACACTAAAAGGGCTTGCCATGGGTGCTGCCGATGCCGTTCCAGGAGTTTCTGGAGGCACAATAGCCCTTATATCTGGCATTTACCAAGAACTTATATCCACTATTAGCAACGTTAACATATCCTTGTTAAAAACGCTTCGTACAAATGGGTTTCAAGCTTTTTGGAAAGAATTAAATGGCAATTTTATTCTAGCTCTTTTACTAGGAATTTTCACTAGTTTCGTAACGTTTATGCGTTTAGCGAAGTATTTAATTGAATTACATCCAATTTTAATTTGGTCATTCTTTTTTGGACTAATCATAGCCAGTATTTTCTTTGTAGCAAAGCAAATAACCAAGTGGAACCCTATTACTTTTATAGCTTTAATTCTAGGTGCATTTATAGCTTATTATATAACTACCTTGCCTTCTATGGCAAGCAATAACAACCCATTATTTTTATTTATAGCAGGAGCCATAGCAATTTGCGCCATGATTTTACCAGGAATTTCTGGATCTTTTATTTTAGTTATTTTGGGGGCCTATAAAACCTTAAGCGATGCAATACACGACTGGGATTTTAAACGAATCGCGATTTTTGCCGCAGGAGCTATAGTTGGTCTATTAAGTTTTAGTAGAGTTTTAAAATGGCTATTTAAACATTATCAAAATACTACTTTAGCCTTATTAACAGGTTTTATTGTGGGTTCATTAAATAAAATTTGGCCTTGGAAAAAATCCTTAACTGTATTAAATGATGCTACTGGTGAAGCCTTACAATTTTCAGAAGTTTCAGAATTAGGAACACTAGCCGTATACCAACAACAAATAAATGATTTTGAATCGTATAAGGTTGTTACAGAGGAAAGCGTGTCACCTTTTGTATACACATCCATAAATAATGGCGAGAGTTCTCAATTAATACTTGCCATATCACTAATTATCGTAGGATTTTTAACTATTTTTATTCTCGAAAAGATAGGTAACAAACAAGCATAATGCAACGTACACGGACATTTACCGATAAATTTTTCCTGGTTTTAAAAGGCTTGGGAATGGGAGCTGCCAATAAAGTTCCCGGAGTTTCCGGTGGTGTTGTTGCTTTTGTTGCTGGATTTTATGAAGAGTTTATTTATTCCCTACAGAAAGTAAATGGAAAGGCCTATAAGCTTCTTATAAATAGGCGCTTTAAAAGTTTCTACCAATATATTAACGGACGCTTCTTAAGTTTACTATTCTTTGGAATGATCGTCAGTTATTTTAGTATATCTAAACTATTAGATTATTTAATTAAGCACTACGAACTCTATGTTTGGAGTGTATTCTTCGGAATGATTATTGGCTCAATTTATTACATAAGCAAAGATTTTAAAGATTGGAATTATAAAACCTACATGTCACTAGGAATAGGAACTCTTATAGGTTTAAGTATTAGCTTTTTAGACCCTGCAACAGAAAACGACAACCTTTTATTTGTATTCTTCTGTGGAATTATTAGTGTTTCTGGCATGACATTACCTGGATTTTCAGGCTCCTTTATTCTCATAATTCTTGGTAACTATGTACTTCTTTTGGTCGATTCGGTAAATGCTTTATACGACACTTTTGCTGAAATAATAACAGGGGACTTTAGCGTTATCGAAAATAAGGAACGACTAAGAATGCTTAAAGTTTTAGCCGTATTTACACTAGGATCTGCAGTTGGTTTAGTTACTTTTTCGCATATTTTAAGTTATATTTTAAAACACTACAAAAGCATAACCATCTCAGCTATTATAGGTTTTATTGTGGGCTCTCTTGGTGTGGTTTGGCCTTGGAAAAAAACCATTTTAAAAATGGATACTCAAGGACAGTATATACTAGACTCATCCGGACGAACCATTATTGAAAATTATAAACGATATATACCAGAACTACAAAGCGATACATACTTTGCAATAGCTTATATTGTTTTTGGCATTTTCATTGTTCTTGCCTTAGAACGATATGGACGAATAACTAGAAAAACCGATGGATAAATTTGGTCTTATAGGGAAAAATATTTCATACTCCTTCTCCAAAGAATATTTTAAAAACAAATTTAAAAACGAAGGAATTTTAAATGCTTCCTACGAGAATTTCGATATTCAGAATATATCAGAATTTCCGAACATCTTAAAAAGCAATCCATATATAAAAGGTCTAAACGTAACCATTCCTTATAAAGAAATTATAATTCCTTTCTTAGATGAAATGGATGAAAAAGCCTCAAAAATTGGAGCAGTAAATACAATCAAAGTTTTAAATAACGGAAAACTAAAAGGCTACAATACAGATTATTTTGGATTTTCAAAATCCTTAAAACCCCAAATTAAGCCAATACATAAAAAAGCCTTAATTTTAGGAACAGGTGGAGCCAGCAAAGCAATAAAATACGCTTTGGAAGAACTTAACATAGAATGTGCCTTCGTATCAAGAAATTCTTCCAAAGAAACAGAATACACATACAAATCCTTGTCTGAAGAGGTTATAAGAACCCATCAAATAATTATCAACTGCACGCCATTAGGCACCTATCCTAAAATAGACGAATGTCCTAACATTCCATACCAAGCCATTTCAAATACTCATATTTTGTTCGACTTAATCTACAATCCAGAGGAAACAAAATTTCTGAAATTAGGAAAAAACAGAAAAGCCACATGCATAAATGGCCTTAAGATGTTAATATTTCAAGCAGACAAAGCTTGGGATATATGGAATTCATAATATCATTTTAAAAGAAATAAAAACGGGAAGCCTTTGTAAATAATACAGTTGTTACTATCTTTAACGCTAGAGTATTTTTTTACGAACCATAACATTTTAAAAATGTCAGAGCAAGATAACCTGCAAGATGCAGACGGAAAGAAGGAATTAACAGTTTCAGTTGAAAACAATGAAAATTCTACAGTACAAATAGAAGAAGTTACCTCAGGAGTGGAGGAAAAAGAAAATGACGATAAAGTAATTTCTGAAATCGAAGAATCTAATGCTGAAGACGCTGAAGATGAAGGCAGTGTAGATAGACATAGTATTGATAAAAAAGACTATGAAAAAATGTCATTGGAAGCTTTGGCTGACGAGTTAGAACAATTGTTGAAAAACCATAAAGTTCAAGCCATTAAATCTCATGTTGAAGAGATTAGAAGTGAATTTAAATCGAAGTTTAGCACTCTTTTAGACGAAAAGAAAGAAGAATTTTTAAACGACGGTGGAAATGAAATTGACTTTTATTACTCCAACCCTACGCAAAATCGCTATAAAGATGCTATTAAAGAGTATCGTACCAAACTCAATGCACATTATAAAAGTTTGGAAACAAGCTTAAAAGAAAACTTGGCCGAACGTCTGGAGATAATTGAAGAAATTAAAGGGTTAATTAATGTTGAAGAAAACATAAATACAACCTATAAACACTTTAAAGATTTACAAGAAAGATGGCGAAATGCTGGTCCAATTCCAAGAGATAAATACAATAATGCTTGGAACACATACCATCATCATGTAGAGATATTTTATGACTTTTTACATTTAAATCGCGATTTACGAGATTTAGACTTTAAGCATAACTTAGAACAAAAAACTAAAATTATTGAACGTGCTGAAGAATTAGCACAAGACGATAATTTAAACAGAGCCTTTAGAGAGCTACAGGTTTTACACAAAATGTGGAAAGAAGAACTTGGCCCTGTTGACAAGGAATATCGAGAAGAAATATGGCAGCGCTTTAAAGCAGCAACCAAGAAAATTCACGACAAACGTCAAGTGTATTTCGATCAACTGGATAAGGAATATGAAAAAAACCTAGAGACCAAACAAGCCATTATAGATAAAATAAAAACGTTAGGGGAAAAAGGTGCTAAAACCCATAGCGAATGGCAAAAGAAAATTAAAGAAATTGAAGCTTTAAGAAATGAGTTTTTTGAAGCTGGAAAAGTCCCTATTAAGGTAAATGAAGCTACTTGGTCTGCTTTTAAAACAGCTGTTAGAAGTTTTAATAAAAAGAAAAACGCTTATTACAAGGATCTAAAAAAGGACCAATACGACAATCTTCAGAAGAAATTGGATTTAATTAAAATTGCTGAAGACAATAAAGATAGTGACGATTTTGAAGTTACCACTCCTTTGATGAAAAAGATTCAAAACGATTGGAAGAAAATTGGACACGTACCTAGAAAAAATAGTGACAAGATTTGGAATCAATTTAAATCGGCTTGCAACCACTACTTCGATAAAATAAATGCTGCCAAAAACGAGGCTAACAAAGAAGAGGTAGAAGCATACGAAACTAAAGTTAAGTTGCTAGAGGAAATAAAAAATTTAGAACTTTCTGGCAATAAGGAAACAGATTTAGAAACCATTAAAAAGCACATAGACCAATGGAAGTCTATTGGAAATGTTCCTTCAAACAAACGATATATTGAAGGTAAACTAAATAAAACACTAGATGCTTATTTTAAAAGTTTGAAATTAAACAAAACCGAAGCAGAACTTATAAAATTTGAAAACAAACTTGAGGTTTTAAACAATTCTGATGATTCTAGACACTTAGATAATGAACGATCGTTTATTAGTAAAAAAATTAATGAGGTTAAAGCAGAAATCAATCAGCTGGAAAACAACTTGCAGTTTTTTACTAACGTAGATGAAAGCAATCCTGTAGTTAAAGATGTTATGGATACTATTAAAAAACATAAAGATACTTTAGCTCTTTGGAAAACTAAACTTAAAAAGATTAAAGAGTTGTATTAGAATACACAAGTACTGTAAAATATTAAATCCTATTTATTGAATAAAGTAAGCACTTATTCATAAATAGGATTTAAACTAACTAAACTAACTAAATCGTTATTCTTTTCCCAACTAAAAAATAACCTTCTTATAATTTTGAATGGCAACTTTATAGGTAAGAACTTAAGCTATTAATCTACTACTTATGAAAGAAAATAGCCATTCAATTACTTTATATACGTGTAGAAAACGTATTTGGACTACTTTAAGTCGAAAAATTTACATTATTTCTTCATAATTGGAGCAATAATCTCGAAAATATCAGATTTTCCAATTACATATTTTGATTTCGCTTTGCTTCCTCCCAAAATTTAGGATAATTGAAAATCACAGATTTTCCAATTACATATTTTGATTTCGCTTTGCTTCCTCCCAAAATACATCCATTTCAGAGAGGGTCATGTCTTTTAAGTTTTTATTCAAAGCTTTTGCCTTGGCTTCTAAATATTGAAAACGTTTTGAGAATTTCTTATTAGTTCGTTCCAGTGCATTTTCAGGATTGATTTTTAAAAACCTTGCATAATTAACCAAAGAAAACAAAACATCTCCAAATTCAGCTTCCATAGCATCCATATTGCCATTCTTAACTTCATGTTTAAATTCAGTTAGCTCCTCCTCTACTTTTCCCCATACTTGATTCGGTTCTTCCCAATCAAAGCCGACTCCTGCAACTTTATCCTGAATTCTACTTGCTTTTACTAGAGCAGGCAAGCTTCTAGGAACACCTTCTAATACGCTAGTTTTTCCTTCTTTTAATTTTAATTTCTCCCAATTACGTTTCACTTCCTCTTCATCCTCAACAACTACATCACTATAAATATGTGGATGCCTAGATATTAACTTATCACAAATACTATTACAAACATCGGCAATATCAAAATGCTTGGTTTCGCTACCTATTTTAGAGTAAAACACGATATGTAACAAAACATCTCCCAATTCTTTCTTTACTTCTTCTAGATTTTTATCCAAAATGGCATCTCCAAGCTCGTAAGTCTCTTCAATAGTTAAATGCCTTAAACTTTCCATGGTTTGTTTTCTATCCCAAGGACATTGTTCACGTAACTCGTCCATAATGGTTAATAAACGATCGAAAGCCTTTAGTTGATTTTGTCTAGAATTCATTTGTGCTCTTTTTATAAAATTAAAATTTTTAACAAGAATAATGGGTAATGTAAAACAAAAAAATCTAGCATTTGGTGCTAGATTCTTTTGTTTGATGATATTCGAAAATATACTATTCTTCTTCGTCTGAAACAGTTGCTTCTACTTCAAAATCTAACATATCATGTTTTTGAAGTAGGTTATACCACTGAATCACTTTTTTGATATCGCTTGGGTATACACGATCCTCATCGTAATCTGGTAAAATTTCAAAGAAGTACTCTTCTAAAACATCTTTACTGTCTTTATGACTAACAGAGGTTGCTTTTCCGTTTTCTTTCTCTTTAATTTTACTAAGAACCTGACGTAATGGAACTTCTTCCGTTAAGGTGTAAATTGCTATTTCGCTTAATACACTAACATTTTGATGAATGTTTACTGACAGTCTTTTTTTATCTAATAAAGATTCTGCAATAAATCCACCACGAGTTTGTGTAATCAATTTATACAATCCTGGTTTTCCTGAAATGGCCAATACTTTTTCTAAACTCATAATTTCTTTTTAAGGAGCGCAAATATGCTACGTTTGTTATATTAAAACAAATATTATCGTTTCTTTTTTTGATTAGGAAAACGCATTCTGTAATCGACGTTTATTTTGCCTTTTGAAATGTTTGTCAGTTTTCCTTTTATTAATCGTTTTTTTAAGACTGAAAGTTTATCTGTAAATAAAATCCCTTCAATATGATCGTATTCATGCTGAATAACACGAGCTATTAAGCCGTCGAAATTTTCAACATGCTTTACAAAATTTTCATCTTGATACTCTATTGTTATTTTAGGTTTTCTAAAAACATCCTCTCTAACATCTGGTATACTTAAGCAACCTTCATTAAATGCCCACTCGTCACCTTCCTCGTTAGTAATTTTGGCATTTATAAACGTACGTTTAAACCCTTTTAAAGCCTCTTGTTCCTCTGGAGATAATTCTTCATCTTCAGCAAATGGAGTAGTATCCACAACAAATAACCTAATTGGTAAACCAATTTGAGGAGCTGCAAGACCTACACCAAAGGCGCCTTTCATGGTTTCATACATGTTATCTATTAGTTCCGATAATTTAGGATAGTCTTTGGTAATCTCCTCGCTAGTTTTCTTTAAAACAGGATCGCCATAAGCTACAATAGGTAATATCATTATATATTTTTTGAAAATTTCGTTGCAAAAATACAATCTTTAATTTAGATATATAAAAAACTCCCCTTTTAAAAGAGGAGTTTTAACTTATATTTAATTCAAAATTTAACTACTTAACAGATTTTACTTTTTTCTGCAACAAAGAATAAATCCACTTCCCCTTTTATTTTGGAGTTGATTTTAGTATTCAAAATATCTTTTTTCTTAGAAACCAACTCTAATTCTACCATTGACATACTGGCTACTATTTTTACTGGAGAAATAGTGTGCAACTCAATCTGTGATTGGGAATTCATTTGAAAAATGGATGAAAAAGCAATAAAAATTAATATTATAGGTAATCTCATATTTACATGACCAATTAATAGCTAAGCAAATATAACCTTACTAAACACTATAAAAAGAATAAATTTGTTGAAAGCCATAGTAAAATCGATAATATGATAAAGAACAATATTTTATCGATAAAAACGTAGTTCTTTATTCATGAAAAAAAGTTTATTTCTACTAAAGTTACTATACAACAATTGACATTCAGTTTAAAGAAAATAAAACAATCTAAAATCAAGGAAAAAAGCATAAAAAAACTCCTTTTCTTTACAAAAAAGGAGTTTCGATTATCTTTTAGATTTTCAACAAATTATTTCATTATTACAACCTTTTTGGTTGCTATTGAAGATCCGGCCTCAATTTGAATTAAGTAAACACCATTTGTTAAACTTGAAACGTCTACTTGTTTCTTTCTTAGGTTATCAATTTCGATGCTAAGTAATTTTTTGCCGGTAATATCGAACATACTTGCTTTTCCTTTAACATTCTCGTTAAACACAAGTTGTATAGTATTTCCAGCCGTTAATGGATTTGGAAAAACTCTTGTTGATTTAATTACTTGATTCACCACACTTATAGAAAGAGTTTCTTGAGTAAGACTTCCATTAGTGTACTCACAAGTACCAACACCAAAATCAGCAACGAAAATATTTATATTCGATAATGCATCACCTGCTGTTAAGGTGTAAATAGCATAACCCGGTTCACATGTTGTTAGACTAAACTCACTTGCTCCAACCGAAACCATATTAGGTCTCTCATCACAAATAGCCGCTCCTGGGCTATAAAAAAAGTAAAGAGCAGATCCGTCTGAAAAGCCTGTTGGGGGACAAAATTGAGAATAAGCAGAATTAAAGCTAAACATTGCCAAAACCGACAATATTAATAGGTAGTTTTTTTTCATAAGTTTTCATTTAGATTAATAGTTATGTAAATATATATTAATGGAGAAAAGACACAACAAACCACAGATGAACTGACTAAAAATACCGATATATAGTTAAAAATCGTGCGTACAATCGACGAAATGCACTAGCTGAATGACACACCGTTCATTTTGAATACAAATAATTTTGAAGAATCAAAGTGGCGCTTATCTGATCAACCAACGCCTTATCTTTACGTTTCTTTTTGGACATTCCACTATCTATCATAGTTTGAAATGCCATTTTTGAAGTAAACCTTTCGTCCACTCTTTCTATAGGAATATTGGGAAAGGATTTTTTTAGCTTTTCTAAAAACGGAACAATAAGAACCTCACTTTCAGAAGGTTCATTGTTCATTTGTTTAGGTTCCCCAACAACAAATAATTCCACATTTTCCGAATTTATATAAGCTTTTAGAAACGATAATAATTCAGACGTTGGTACCGTTTCAAGTCCTGATGCTATAATTTGCAACTCGTCTGTAACAGCTATTCCTGTTCTTACTTTTCCGTAATCTAAAGCTAGTATTCTTCCCATAGAACAAAGTTAATATATTAAAATTAAAGACGCATCAACTCCCATTAATAACATCTATAAACATTCAAAACAATATGTATTTTGAATGAATAGACCTTAAAGAATTCAATTATAACTTTATCTTTGCGAAAAGTATTATTAATTAATTTGAATTTCCACAGTCGTGGATAAATATTATGAAACAACTACAACAAATAATTGAAGACGCTTGGAACAATAGAGAATTACTTAAAGAAGAACAAACTACCTCTGCTATTAGAGAAGTTGTTAATTTATTAGATTTAGGTAAGCTTCGTGTTGCCGAACCAACAGAAAATGGTTGGCAAGTAAACGAATGGGTGAAGAAAGCTGTAGTTTTATATTTCCCTATTCAAAAAATGGAAACTTTTGAAGTTGGTATTTTTGAATATCATGACAAAATCCCTCTAAAAACTGGCTATGCCGAAAAAGGAATTCGTGTAGTACCTCACGCAGTAGCTAGACATGGTGCCTATATTTCTGCAGGAACCATATTAATGCCTAGTTATGTAAATATTGGTGCATATGTTGATGAAGGTACGATGGTGGATACTTGGGCAACGGTTGGTAGTTGTGCGCAAATTGGTAAAAACGTACATCTTTCTGGAGGTGTTGGAATTGGAGGTGTTTTAGAACCTTTACAAGCGGCACCAGTAATTATTGAAGACGGAGCTTTTATTGGATCAAGATGTATTGTTGTGGAAGGAGTTCGCGTAGAAAAAGAAGCTGTTTTAGGTGCAAATGTCGTTTTAACCATGAGCACAAAAATTATTGATGTTACCGGAGATGAACCTGTAGAAACAAAAGGAGTTATCCCTGCTCGTTCTGTAGTAATTCCTGGAAGTTATACTAAAAAATTCCCTGCTGGAGAATTCCAAGTTCCTTGTGCTTTAATTATTGGAAAACGAAAAGAAAGCACGGATAAAAAAACATCATTAAATGATGCTTTACGTGAATACGGAGTAGCAGTTTAGTATTAAAATGACGAATTATTACAAAAGCTTAAGCCTCTTTGCAAAGCGTATTTTATTAGTGGTAATAACATACCAACTTTGCAGGTTATTATTTTTAATTTTTAACTTCAATACTTTTAATCAGCCCTTCTTTAATACATTTTTAGGAGGGTTACGATTTGACTTATCTGCAATTGCTTATATCAATATTCTTTTTGCAATATTACACTGTGTTCCGGGAAAATTCAAGTATAATAATGCTTACCAAAAGACACTGAAAGTAGTGTTTTACAGCGTGAACTTACTTTTTATAATCACTAATTTTATTGATTTTGAATATTATAAATTCACAGGAAGAAGAAGCACCTTTGGGATGATTACTGCCCAAGGAATGGAGCAGGAAATTTCAGGACTTATAGTTTCTTTCTTAATGGAGTTTTGGTATTTATTATTACTTGGTATTGCACTTTCTATTGCCTTCTACAAGGCTATTCCTAACTTAAAACTACCGGTTACAGAACAAGAATATTCAAAGAAAGATTATACGAAACAAACCTTAATATTTTTAGGTGTAATGGGGCTAACCCTAGTGTTGGGCCGAGGTGGTTTTCAAAAAAAACCCCTTCGTATTATCGACTCTAGTGGTTATGGCGCATTAAATCATTCTGCTTTAGTTTTAAACACGCCTTTCTGCATCTTAAAAACCCTAAATAAGAAAGAAGTTTTACGTAGTCCTAATTATTTTTCAAAGGAAGAATTAGATACTATTTTCAGCCCAATTACTTCTATACAATCTGAACATGAAAACACTAAAAAGAATGTAGTCTTAATTATTTTAGAAAGTTTTGGAAGAGAAAACTTAAACATTGGTGCTACACCATTTTTAGACTCCTTGATTACAGAATCTTATTATTTTGAAAATGGTTTTGCTAACGGAAAACTATCTATAGACGCAGTACCTTCAACGCTATCGAGTATTCCGAGTTTATTAAAACATTCTATTATCACTTCAAATTATGCTGTAAATAAAGTAAATGCGCTTCCAAAAATATTAAAAGAAGAAGGATATCACACGTCATTTTTCCATGGTGCATTTAATGGAAGTCAAAACTTTGACCAATACAGTAAAGTAGCTGGTTTTGATGCCTACTACGGAAAAGATGAATACGAAGGCCCTGAGGCTTTTGATGGACGATGGGGTATTTTTGATGAAGAATTCCTACAATATTTCAATAAAACGTTAAGCACTTTTAAAGAACCTTTCTTTAGCACTATTTTTACTATTTCCTCTCATAACCCTTATATCATACCAGAAAAATATATAGGCAAATTTCCTAAAGGAGATACTAAAATACACGAAACAGTAGCGTATTCCGATTTTGCATTAAAACGTTTTTTTGATGCTGCTAAAAAAGAAGATTGGTATAAAAACACCTTTTTTGTGATTACAGCAGACCATACTTCTGCAGGTAGTAAAAATAAAATCTATAACACCAATGTTGGAAAATTTAGGATTCCTATTCTATTCTTAGACCCTTCTAATGAAAATTTAAAAGGAGTCCACGAGAAAAACTTTCAGCAAATTGATATTCTACCTTCTGTATTAGATTACTTAGGAATTTCAAAAAAAACTATCAGTTTCGGAAAATCGTACACTTCCGACAAAGACTTCGTAGTTTACTATTTAGATAATATTTATCATGTTATTGAAGGCGATTACTATTTAGCTTTTAACGGAACAAAATCTTTAGCTTTATATAATTTCAAAAAAGATCCGTTGCTCGAAGAGAATTTAATCTCTATGGAAACAGAAAAAGCAAACACTTTAGAGAAGTTTATTAAAGCATATATACAATCATTTAATGAGCGTATGATAAATAATAATTTAACTTTATAGCACTTTTAACAACAAAGGCTTTTAATTTATCTGCATGAAAATACTAGTGATTCAACAAAAAATGATTGGCGATGTTCTTACAAGCAGCATATTATTTGAGGCTTTAAGAGCGAAATATCCCAATGCACAGTTAGATTATCTAGTTAATTCACATACGGTTCCGGTTATTGAAAACAACCCGAATATTGATAACTTAGTCCTGTTTACAAATGAAGAAGAAAGCAGCAAACTTGCCCTCTTAAAATTTGCTAAAAAGATTAAAAAGCAACAATATGATGTGGTGATTGATGTGTATTCAAAACTATCCAGTAACCTGATCACACTTTTTTCTGCTGCTAAAACTAAAATTTCTTATTACAAATCCTATTCATCTTTTATATACACGCATAATATTAAACGCGCCACGAAAACCGATGAAAATTGTGGTTTAGCCATTGTAAACCGACTTCAGTTATTAAAACCTTTAGATATAACTATTGCGTCTGCAAAGCCTAAAATTTATTTAACTTCGGAAGAATTAGAAACCAGTAAGCAGTTTTTAACTACCAACGGAATCAACTTAAAAATGCCACTAATAATGATTAGTGTTTTAGGTAGTGGTGAAAACAAAACTTATCCGTTTGCCTATATGGCAAAGGTTATCGATCAAATTGTTGCAACAACAGAAGCACAGATTTTGTTTAATTATATTCCGAAGCAGGAAAAGGAAGCTAAAGCAATTTTCAACCTTTGTAAGGCAGAAACACAAGCTCATATTTATATGCACCTTTTTGGTAAAAGTCTCCGTGATTTTCTAAATCTTACTGCACATTGTCATGCTTTAATAGGAAATGAAGGAGGCGCTGTAAATATGGCTAAAGCATTGAACATAAAAACCTTTACCATATTTTCGACTTGGATTGACAAAGATACTTGGAATATTTTTGAAGAAGAAACCATAAATGAATCGGTACATTTAAAAGATTATAAGCCGGAACTATATAGTGGAAAGACCGAAAAGGAAATGAAGCCACAAGCGATGAAACTTTATAAGAAATTTACCCCTGAATTATTTCAGCAGAAATTAGATGCTTTTTTAATAAAAATATAAATTTCTAATTTATTTTATCAATTCCGAAATCGGTATACTTAGATTTTAATCGTCTAGTTTCTTTTCTAATAGCATTATTCTTTTGAAGAATTTCCTCATTTTTATATGGTCTTTCATGGTATAAATGAACGCAAATCGCACTATATCGAATTTGTAAAAACTTGACACCATTATTCATCATGCGCTCTCCTACTTCTCTATCTTCTGCTCCATATTGCATGCGTTCATCAAATCCATTTACAGCTAGTATATCTTTCTTATAACAGGACACATTCATCCCATCAAAGGTTGCCTTAGTTGGCGTTAAGATGTTTAACAGCTTAGCTTTAGTTTTTGATTTGGTGAGTTTATTAAACTTAAAACTTTTTGTTTGTCCCTGTGATAAAAGCCATTCCTTATCGAAACAATCTTGCTTATTGATAACTTCTTTTGAAACTATATTAGAAACTCCAGCATCCAATTTAAAATAACCGCCAGAAAGAGCACAATTCTTTTGTCTTAAATTAAGGTGAGTTTCAACAAAATCTTTACGAGCTATACAATCGCCATCCGTAAAAATAAGATAATCTGTATTTGAAGCAACAATAGCTTTATTCAATATTTTAGTTTTCTGAAAGCCATCATCTTCTTGCCAAACGTGAATAACTTTTAATTTACATTCTGAAGCAAATCTATCTATAACAACTTTAGTTCTAACATCTGATCCATCATCTGCAACAACAATCTCAAAATCACGTCTCGACTGAAGACCATAACTATAAAGTACCAACTCCAACCATTTTGGTTGATTATAAGTACTAATTATTACTGAGGCTTGAAGATTAGATTGCATAACACAAAAATACTATATTTACGCTTGAGAAATTATAAAAATGCTAAAACTATCTGGAGTCATTATTACTTTTAATGAAGAACGAAACATAGAAAACTGTTTGCGATCTTTAATTGATGTTGTAGATGAAATTATAGTGGTAGATTCTTATTCATCGGATAACACAAAAGCTATTTGTCAAAAATTTAATGTGAAATTTATTGAACAGAATTTCTTAGGATATATAGAACAAAAGAATTTTGCTTTATCACAAGCCAGTTATGATCATGTTGTTTCATTAGATGGCGATGAAGCCTTATCTGAAACCCTTCAAAAATCGATAATCGAAGTAAAATCTAATTGGAAATTTGATGGTTACTACGCCAATCGATTTAATAATTTCTGTGGGCAATGGATAAAGCATTCCGATTGGTATCCGAATAAAAAGCTTAGAGTTTTTGATAGACGAAAAGCAGAATGGCAAGGCACAAACCCTCATGACAATGTTCAACTATATGACTCAGTTTCAAAAACAGGCTATTTAAAAGGCGATATACTACACCTCACCTATCAGACTTATTCTGAATTCAACCAAAAAACCGAACACTTTTCAACTATTGCTGCAAAGGCCTATTTTGAAAAAGGAAAAAAGGCACCGCTCTTTAAAATTATTTTTAATCCTACTTGGGCCTTTTTTAAATCCTACTTTTTAAGACTTGGTTTTTTAGATGGTTTCAATGGCTTTGTTATATGTGTTCAGACTGCTAATATCACTTTCTTAAAGTATTCTAAACTGAGAGAGTTATATCAAAACAAATAAAAATTACTTATCAGTTTTCCATAATTTCAGTTTCTTTTTTATACGTCGTTTTCTATGAAAACGCTCTTGAAAAGCCTCTGTTTCTCCCCACATTAGATTGAAAACTTTCTGATAATCATACCTGCCCAATTTAGCATATTCATCACTCATAATTTCCACCATAGACTTATGAATTGTTAATCTCGAGAAGTTTTTAATACGAGTTTCAAAATCTAAATCTCCAAACTCCATGCGGTTTAAATCCACCAAATAAAATTTATAATCTCCGTCATTCAATTGAATCAAGGTGTTTCCTGGAGAATGATCTAAAAAGTTCACCCCTGCTTCATGCAGTTCGAAAGTAAACCTTGTAAAGGCTCGAAGAATAGCTTCATAATTCGGAATATCAAAATCGTAAGTCAGTTCTCTATACGTTAAATCGTAAGCTAAATGGGCACTGATATAGTAGCTTTTCTTAAATAACAAAGGCGTTTTATATTCATAAAAAGCAATAGGTTGCGGTGTACCAATTCCTAATTTTAAAAGTCGGTTTGCGTATTCATAAGAACGTTGAGCTTTACTTTTTCTAAAAAAACGATACGCTATTTGGTTAATAATATTAGGGATTTTAAAGGACTTTACATTTATAGTTAAACCGTTTAAGTCGTATAATTTGAGAGAATTCCGATCCTGATTACCAAAATTTTCACCAGCCGTTTCATAATTTTCAATGTAAGATGTAAGCTGTTGCTTATCCTTCTGAAACGCCTTATGCACTGTATAATTCATGCTACAATATTACAATATTTATTTTATTTTTATTCGGAATTAAATTAGCAGTTCGTTTTCATTTTTAATAATTTGCACAAAAGTTTTTAGTATGCCTACAATTTGTTTAGAATCTCATAATATTGATAATCTCTTCTTCGGATTTGGTCAGTTTAACTACCATCTTATTAAAGGGTTTTATAAGAATCAGGCTATTTTAAAAGCATTGGATTTACACATCACGCTAATTAGTAGACATCCTGAAAAGCTAGAAGCTGAATTTGGTAGTACCTTTTTATATAAAAAATACAATTCCTTACAGCGAAAAAAACTATTCCGAATTAAAAAACCATACGATTTATGGCATTCCTTAAATCAAAATACCAAAGTAGAACCTTATAAAAACATACCGTATGTATTAACAGTTCATGATGTCAATTTCATGGAAGAATTATCAGGAAAGGACTTAAACAAACGCGTCGCACTTTTCAATGCTAAACTAAAGCGAAGTCATGCTATTACATACATTTCAGAATACGCTAAAAGCATGACGCACAAGTATTTTAAAGTTCCAAATGTTCCTGAATATGTTATTTACAATGGTAGCTCAAAACCTTTTGAGTTAGCTAAAAACCATAATCCCGAATTACTTCCAAAAGGCCATTTTCTATTTACAATAGGTGAACTTTTAGAAAAAAAAAACTTTCACACATTAGTAGATATGCTTGCCCATCTTCCCGAATTGAGTTTGATAATTTCCGGAAAAAACACCACAGATTACGCCAAAGAAATCATGAAATTAGTTGAAGATTTAAAACTTGGAAATCGCGTATTTCTAACAGGAAAAATTAGTGAAGAGGACAAAGCCTATTATTTAAAAAACTGTTATGCGTTTTGCTTTCCATCTTTACGGGAAGGCTTTGGCATTCCCCCAATTGAAGCTATGCAATACGGTAAACCTGTATTTTTATCAGATAAAAGTTCGCTTCCAGAAGTTGGTGGTAAACATGCATTTTACTGGGAACATTTTGAACCTAAATATATGGCTGACATACTCAAACATGGTATGTCCACCTACAATGAAAACCCAACAGAATACAAGGAAAAGCTACAGCTACATGCCAATTCCTATTCTTGGGATGAAACCGCTAAACAGTATTTAAAAGTTTACGAAAGTCTACTTAAATAAGTGTTTGAAATATTGACCAAAATTCTTTTTAGCTATAAAAAATTTGGACGGCATAATCCCTTCTAAATTGATATTTTTTCTAATTTCTTCAATGGTATTCCCTTCACAAAACTCCAAATGTTTCCATTTTTCAGGCTCAATATAGAAGAAGTTTTCACGTTCTTTATAGTTGGATTTATTGGTGGTCCGCCATTTTTCTAAAAAAGCTTCTTTATCCTGAACTTCAATGTTATGTCCCCAATTATCTAATTTTAATACCAGTTCCGCCTCATCCCGAGCAATACTTTCATGCAGTAGAATATTTTGCGTGTAAACAATACGCTTTCGGGTATTTCTACCCACTTTATAATTCGGGTAATTGGAGGCAATAATTCCGCGTGTTGGCTCTTTAATAAATAACACACCATTATCGGTATACTTATATAAATTAATTAAATAGGCAGCAATTTGAATGTTCTTTTTTTCAGGATTATCCAAATAACTATCAAAGCGTCTTAAGTCTTTTACATAGTTGGCAAAATCTACGAAATATTCATCACTATCAATTTGTATTAACCAATTTCCAATACCCATTTTAAGCGACAACATGTGCCTTTCTCGATTTTCATTTTCAATGGCAATTAAATTCGCATCGTAGAAATCATCTTTATACAATTGAATCTTATTATCCACATCAAAAGCTTCCAACCATTCAAAAAAGGCCGGATCCACTTCAAAGGTTTCTCCGGACCACGTTCTGCTCTTATGATCCATAGCAATAAAAATAGCATCCGCTTCCTTATAAACAGGTGGAATGGATTTTTTTAGTTTATCATAATCATAAGAAAGTAAAAAACCTAAGTGAATTTTTTTCATCGATAATTGCGGATTATTTTTTACAAATATAGTTTATGCCTTATAAATAACTACTTTTGTCACTTAAATTGTCTTAAAAATGCCTGAATTAACTGTTATTATGCCAGTTTATAATGGAGAAAGTTTTTTGTCGGAAGCTATTGATAGCGTTCTAAATCAGACTTTTTCAAATTTTAAACTTTTAATTTTAGATGATAATTCTAAAGATAAAACCTCTAAAATTCTAGAAGAATACAAACAAAAAGATTCTAGAGTTGAAGTAGTTACAAAAGTGACAAATGTTGGTCCTGCAAATTTAAGGAACGAAGGTATGGCGCTTGCTGAAACGGAATATATTGCTCTACTTGATGCTGATGATATTGCGCTTCCTACAAGATTTGAAAAACAAATTGCATTTTTAAAAGACAATAATGAATATGGTGTTTGTGGCACTTGGTTTACTTTTTTTGGAGATAAAAAAAACAAAAAAGTAAGACACGAGGTAGACCACGAAAGTATTAAAATTCAGATGCTGAATAACTGCTGTATAGGAAATCCAACGGTAATGTTAAAAAAATCGCATCTAGAAGGATTGCGCTTTGAAAACGAATATGTTCCTGCTGAAGATTATGGACTTTGGAGTCAGTTAACTTTCAAAACTAAGTTTTATAATATTCCAGAATCCTTATTACTCTACAGGTGGCACCCGAATAATATTAGCCAAAAGAAAGTTGAAAACTTACGAAAAGCTGAAGTTATCATCAAAAAAAAACAATTAAACCATATCGGGATCCCTATGAATGACGAGCATATGGAGTTCTACTTAAATGCCGTTAGTATTAAAAAAGGACTTTCTAAAAAGGAAATTAAAAACACCATTGAAGCTTCCAAAAAACTTATCCAACTAAACGCTGAAAAAAATATTTACAAGCAAGATTTATTTATTTCGCATATTGATAAGACAATCATAAGAAGCATTAGAAATTGCAAAGAAAACAACCAGGCTTACTATAAATACATTAAGGAAGAATCTGGTTATTATTCTAAAATCTCAACATTAGACGCTATAGCACTCTATTTTAAATGTCTATTTTAAGAATTTATACTTAAAGAGCTTTTTATAGTATTTAATCTTTGTTTTAAAGTCTGCCGATTTCAAATAAGTAGCTATAAAATCTACCTGAACTTCACTAAGTTTTTCACCTGTATATTTTAGTTTTAAAACTTCTGTTGCAGTTGCCTCTTCTAACGACTTGAGTACTTTGTTCATATTCCTAGATTTGGACTCTGGCGCCACATCTGTAACCTCCTTAAGGTTTATATAAGATGAGTAATTTTTAAAGAAATTAGATTGTAAGGAATATACTCCGGCCTCATGCACTCGATAAACTGCCGATTCAAAGTCCATAAAAACTCCTTTTCCGTTCTGTAAAACTAGAATATAAAGAGAATTGTCTTTAGAGTGTTTTAGTGATTTTAATAATTCTAAATTTAAAGCCTCTTTTTTAAATACAGTTGTTAAAGTTAAGGTGCAATATGGCGAAAAAAGATTATCGTAATCAATAGTAGTATTCGCTTCTTGATGATTAAAATTATTAGAAGAATAACTTTTTCCGTTAAAAATTTGATAGTTCGTCCATGATATTACATAATCAGGATTAACCTCTAAAAAATCCACTTGCTTTTGAAGCTTTAAGGGATCAGTCCAATAATCATCTCCTTCACATAAAGCAATGTACTTACCTTGTGCTTTTGGAAATAAATAATTAGGCCAAATTTTAATGTTTTGGGAATATTGATTTTCAGTTTGAAGTATAGAAACTATCCTACTATCTTTTTTTGCATACTCTTGTATTATTTCAACAGTTCTATCTGTTGAAGCATCGTCATGAATAACAATTTCGAAGGAAAAATTAGTTTGTTGAGCAAGAAACCCTTCTAAAGTCTTTTCTAAAAACTTTTCATGATTAAAAGTGGTACAACAAATACTTAGTAAGGGCTTCATTTAATTAACCTCTTTTATTTTCCTTGCCGGATTACCAACAAGCACACATTTTTCTGGAAAAGATTTGGTGACATTCGATTTTGATCCAATTATACAATCGTCGCCAATACTTAATTTTAAAGGAATTACTAAGGCGTTCATTCCTAGTAAAACTCGTTTTCCTAAGCTACAATATGAGCCAACCATAGCCATAGAAGACATATAACAAGCATCTCCTAAAGTTGCATGATGCGCTACCAAACTATTAAAGTCTATAACACAATCATTTCCTAGTTTGCAGTTGGTGCTAATTTTTGCGTTTAAATGAATAAAGCAACCTTGACCTAAAACTGCGGAAGGACTAATAAAAGCTCTTGGGTGAATTAAATTAGGGGTAATTCCTCCAAAACTTCTAAGTTTTGAAGCAATTTCGTTTCGCAGTTTGTTGTTCCCCATAGTTACCGTAAAGTTTTTCCCTTTAATTTCTGTGGTGTATAAGTCTTCTGTACAACCAATAATAGGAAAACCCATTACCGACTCTCCTACTCGATCATTATTATAATGATATAAGCCTTTTATATTAAAACCACAATCCAAAGCAAGTTCTATTATAACTTCTGTATAATTACCAACCCCTATTAAATACAAGTCTTTTTGCATCAGCTTAATTTTTCTTTAACAATGGTACTTATGGTATCTATTTGTTCTTTGGTTAAATCATAAAACAAAGGTAAACATAGTATTCTTTTAGAAATAGATTCTGCAATTGGCATTTCCTGGCCCTGCAAGTAGTTAACCGTATTTAAAGCAGGATAAAAATACCTTCTAGGAAAAATATTAGCATGATTCAAACCTTCTATAACCCGTAATAATTGCGCTTCATTTTCAAACAACACAGGAATATAGGAATAATTATACTTGGTGTTTTCTAATATTTTTTGAAAACCTAAAGAGGTATTCTTTAAAAGCTCTTTATAATGTGCATAGGCAGCTTTTCTTTTCTCTATGATTTGATCAATATATGGCAAAATAGTTAAACCCATGGCACCTTGAAGCTCACTCATTTTAGCGTTTATTCCTAAACCGTGAAAAGCTTCTGGCCCGTTATGTCCAAAGTTATGAAGGTGATACATGTGTTCATGAAGCGTTTCATTATTAGTAAAAAGCGCTCCTCCTTCACCTGTATGAAATATTTTGGTTGCATGAAAACTACAGGTACTTATGTCACCGTAGCTAAATATAGATTTTCCCTTATGCTCCACACCAAAAGCATGAGCAGCATCATAAATAGTTTTTAGTCCGTGTTTATTTGCAATACCCTCAATAGCTTCTACGTCACAGGGATTACCAAAAACATGGGTTGCAATAATGGCTTTGGTATCTTCTGTAATTGCAGCTTCTATCTTAGTAGCATCTATATTATAAGTTTCACTATCTATATCAACAAAAACAGGCTTACAATTTTCCCAAACAATACTAGAGGCTGTTGCAATATAACTAAACGGGGTAGTGATTATTTCACCTCTCAACCCTAATCCTTTAATGGCTAATTGCAATGGTAAAGTCCCATTGGTAGTAGCTATTATATGGTCAATATGATACTTTTCTTTAATTTGGTTTTCTAGTTCCTTAACTAAATCTCCTCGATTAGTTATCCAAGATGTATCCCATGCTTTTTTTAATATCGCATTATATTCTTTTTGATCTGGCAAAAAGGTCTTCGTTACATGAATCATGGAGGGTTCCGATTAATTATCTTAATTGTCAAAGATAAAGGCTTTACTATTACTACACAATTATTATTTTTGTACTATGAATGCACAGCAAGAAATAAAAAAAGCCGTTGAAACGCTTAAGCAAGGCGGAGTAATACTTTACCCTACAGATACAGTTTGGGGAATTGGTTGCGATGCAACAAATGCTGAGGCTGTTGATAAAATATTTAAGCTCAAACAAAGAAGCGACAGTAAAGCTCTAATTTGTTTGGTTGCAGACGATAGAATGCTAAAAAAATACATTAAAAACATTCCAGATGCCGCTTATGACATCATGGATATCGAGAATACCCCTATTACTATTATCTACGATGACCCTCAAAATTTAGCACAAAATTTAATTGCTAAAGACAATTCCATTGGTATTAGAATTCCGGATAACGACTTTTGTTTTCAGTTACTACGAAAATTCAACGGAGCCATTGTATCAACCTCAGCAAATATTTCTGGACAACCCACTCCAAAATCCTTTAAAGAAATACATGAAGACATTTTAAAAGGTGTGGACTATGTTGTAAATTTGCCTGACGAAAAATTAGGTACTAAACCATCAGCAATTATTAAATTAAGTAAAGATGGAAAAGTACAAGTTATACGACCATAAAACTTCAATTTTCAATAACTTAATTCAGTTTAAAATTAGTTGAAATTTGGACACTGGAATTTAACCAATGAATCACAAACAAGCCTTAACCCATCCAATCTTTAAGATTATTTCAAAGTCTGCAAAAGAACTTCAACTTGATGCTTATGTTATTGGTGGCTTTGTACGCGATTACCTCCTACAACGAGGTTCGGCAAAAGATATTGACATCGTAGCTGTTGGGTCTGGAATTGAGTTAGCAAAACAAGTAGCTAAAAATTTACCTAATAAACCCAAAGTTCAAGTTTTTAAAACCTACGGAACTGCCATGTTGCGTTTTGAAGATATTGAAATTGAATTTGTTGGAGCTCGAAAAGAAAGCTATAATGAAGACAGCAGAAACCCTGTAGTTGAAAATGGAACTCTTGAAGATGATCAAAATCGTCGCGATTTTACTATAAATGCTTTGGCAATAGCCGTAACTGAAGATAAGTTTGGAGAATTACTTGATCCTTTTAATGGCATTCAAGATTTAAAAAAAGGTGTTATTCGCACTCCTTTAAACCCAGATATCACATATAGTGACGACCCATTGCGCATGATGCGAGCCATACGGTTTGCTACTCAATTAAATTTTCAAATTGAAGATGCATCACTAAAGGCTATTTCTAAAAACAAAGAGCGCATAAAAATAATAACCAAAGAACGTATTGTAGTAGAATTAAATAAAATCATAGAAAGCAAACAGCCTTCCATAGGATTTTTACTGCTAGATAAAACTGGTTTATTAGAATATATTTTACCTGAATTAACCGCATTAAAAGGTATTGACGAAATAGAAGGTCAAAGACATAAAGATAACTTTTATCATACCTTAGAAGTAGTCGATAATATTTGTAAAACCACAGACAACCTATGGTTGCGCTGGGCCGCTTTACTACATGATATTGGAAAAGCACCAACCAAGAGGTTTGATAAAAAAATTGGATGGACCTTTCATGCACATGAATTTAAGGGATCTAAAATGGTATATCATTTATTTAAGCGTTTAAAAATGCCCTTAAATGACAAAATGAAATTTGTCCAAAAAATGGTTCTCATGAGTTCAAGACCGATTGTAATTGCTGAAGATATGGCAACAGATTCAGCTGTTAGAAGATTGGTTTTCGACGCTGGTAAACATATAGAAGATTTAATGACTCTTTGCGAAGCTGATATTACAACCAAGAACCCTAAAAAGTTTAAAAAATATCATAACAACTTTAAAATAGTTCGTCAGAGAATCGAAGAAGTTGAAGAGCGAGATCATGTTAGAAATTTTCAACCTCCAGTTACAGGTGAGGAAATTATGAAAGCCTTCAATATAAAACCTTCAAGAGAAATTGGTATCATAAAAGAAACTATTAAAGAAGCCATTTTAGAAGGAGAGATTCCTAATGAATATGAAGCTGCTTTTCAATTAATGCTAAAAAAAGGAAAAGCTTTAGGCTTAACTCCAACCATTACAAAATGAAAGTAAAATTTAGACAAACAGTAAAAATAGGATTGGTACTAGTTTATCTAGTTATCATTGCGGGAGCTGTAGTTCGTATGACAGGTTCTGGAATGGGCTGTCCAGATTGGCCAAAATGTTTTGGATACTACATCCCACCAACTGAACTTTCTGAATTACAATTTAAACCAAACCACGAGTATAAAAAAGGAGTGGTAATTATTGTAGACGAAACACTTCAGGTTGCAAAGGAAGATTTTACTTCGGGAGAATCACTTGATTTATCACATTGGAATAAATATACCGCTCACGATTACGCTACCTTTAATCCGGTTCACACTTGGGTAGAGTATATCAACAGACTTTCGGGAGCACTTTCTGGAATTCCTATATTAATATTTACCATAATGTCAATATGGCTTTGGAAGGATAGAAAACGATATTTATTACTATCTATTTTCACCGTAGTTGCCATGGGATTTCAAGCTTGGTTAGGAAAAACGGTTGTTGACTCAAACTTAGCTCCATTCAAAATCACTATTCATATGGTTATGGCATTAGTAATTGTTGCCGTCATTTTATATCTAATTTTTATTTCTAAAGAGAAATTCAAATTAGTGAAATTTGACCCAGTTTTTAAAAATATCCTCATTTTTGCAACGCTTTTAACTTTAGTTCAAATTGTTTTAGGCACACAAGTTCGCCAACATGTTGATGAACAAGTGAAAGCTATTGGCTATATAAAATCCATGTGGTTAGACAATCCTACATTAGATTTCTACATACACAGAACACTTTCTATTCTTGTATTAGCTGTTAATGTTTGGCTTTACTATAAAAACAAAAAACAACATTTGGGCTACACTAAATTAGATTGGGTATTGGTTTGTATAGCGCTAGAAATTGTAACTGGTATGGCCATGTACTACCTAGATTTCCCTTTTTCAACACAAACTTTACACCTTGTTATAGCAACAGTCTTAATTGGAATTCAATTCTATATTGTATTAGAAAGTAGTCGTAGAAGTCAGGACAAAACTGCAATAGCTTAAACATAAATTATATCTTTGCATATTCTTAAAACAAAAAAATGATTTACAGATTTAGAATTATACTAGACCACGACTCAGAAGGTGATATATTTAGAGACATTGAAATTCGTGAAACAGATACTTTAGAAGATTTACACAACAGTATTACACAATCTTTTGGATTTGATGGTACTGAAATGGCTTCGTTTTATTTAAGCGATGATGAGTGGAATCAAGGTGAAGAAATTTCTTTATTTGATTTAAGTGAAGCATCTAATGAAGTAAAATTAATGGGAAACACTCCTATTAATGAAGTAACTAACGAAGACAAAACCCGATTGATTTATATCTACGACTTTTTAAGTATGTGGACTTTTTTAGTGGAATTAGCTGAAATTGTTGAAGAAGCTCAGGGTACAGATTACCCTAATTTAATGTTTGTTCATGGCCAAATTCCAGATGCAGCACCAGAAAAAACCTTTGAGGCAGAAGATTTTGAAGATTATAATGATGAGTTTGATGATGATTATGATTTAGACGACTACGACAATCTAAATTTTGACGAGAACTGGAATTAATCTTTCACAAGCGAACCTAATATAGACTTGTATTTTGTTAAGTAGATTGTGTGATTTTCAACACACTATCTTAACAAATTACAAGTCATTTTTTTTAGTAGAAATTCCTCATATTAACATCCTCGTAATTACGTTTTACAAAATCTAAGGCATATTTTAAAATATCGCCCATAGTTTCACAGGTCTTAAAATTAATATCAGAAGCAAATTCAAAAATTTCAGAACGCAATTGTTTTACATTTTCTGGTTTAGAAATAACATCCTCAACCATACATCCTATTAAATGATGGATTCTATCTTGATAACTAATTAATCGTTTAGCCATAATGGAACGCTCCTCTAGCTTGTATTGATCTATAGATTCCGCTTGAAACTTCTCAGTAACCAACTTTACCATTTCATAATTTTCCTTAAAAAACTGTGGTTTATATATATTAAACTTGCCTTCATAACATTGTTGATCGAAATCTATGGCACGAATTTTATAGACAACATGATCAAAATCGTGAGTTGGAACAATTACATAATTATAAGACCGCATATCTCCAAGTAACCTAATGGTACAACGTTCGTTAAATTTAACAAACTCTTTAGCTATTTGCGATTTCTCCATAGGGTTACAGTTTGGCAACATGGATTTTATAAACTCATCACCAGGAATTCCTGCAACATGCTCTTCAATTAAAGTATCTTTATGTACTAGAAAATTTAAGTTATATGGAGATAGCATATGTTCCAATTCCAATCCATAAATCCGAGAAGCATCGGCTTTTTTAATGTAAAAATATGTGTAATTGTCGTTTAGTATATTTCTAACTTTTACACGAAATGGTTTCGAATTTCCAAAAGTACAATAGTCAATAGCATCTACAGTTAAAAAGGGAATTGTTTTCTCATTTCCATCGGAATGCAAAATGGTATAGACCTTCTTCAAGCTTAAATCTATTTCCTTTCCTTCAAATTCATTATAATAAACGCGCACCCACAAGGTATCTACTTCGTGTTTATCGTAAACAACTACAGACCCCTGAAATCGTAACAAATCGTCATAAAAAACAGGTAACCTTATATTTCTATTATACTCAGAAAGGTATTGATGTAATTTATCACTTACCGGATAAGATGGCTTTTTTTTTGATATCTTTAGATCTTCCATAGAAAACGAATTCTTCAAATTTAAGTTTTTATTTTTATCAATGTAACAATTTTAAAATACTCTCGTCGTATAGACACATATTAAATCAAAAACCGTTTCTTTAAACCATCAAAACCCAACAATTTGGAACCTATTCTTACAATTAACAATCTAACAAAGAAATATGGTTTTCTAACAGCCGTCAAAGACTTGTCATTTACTATAAACAAAGGAAATGTTTATGGTATTCTTGGACCTAACGGAAGTGGAAAGTCTACCACATTAGGTATTGTTTTAAACGTAGTAAATAAAACATCTGGAGATTTCAAGTGGTTTAACGGAACTGTTTCCACCCATGAAGCACTAAAACGAGTCGGAGCAATTATTGAGCGTCCAAATTTCTATCCTTACATGACAGCTGCTCAAAACCTGAAGTTGGTTTGCAAAATAAAAGACGTAGATTATTCTAAAATAGAAGAAAAGCTAGAAGTCGTAAATTTATTGGATAGAAAAGACCATAGATTTAGCACCTATTCTTTAGGTATGAAACAGCGTCTAGCTATTGCTTCTGCCTTACTAAACGATCCTGAAATTTTAATTTTAGACGAGCCTACAAATGGTTTGGATCCTCAAGGCATACATCAAATTAGAGAAATAATTAAAAACATTGCCAACCAAGGTACAACCATACTTTTAGCTTCGCATTTATTAGATGAAGTTGAAAAAGTATGTTCGCATGTAGTGGTTTTAAACAAAGGTGTAAAACTATATTCTGGACGCGTTGATGAAATGATTTCAAGTTTCGGATTTTTTGAATTGAAGTGTGAAAACCATGAGGAACTATTAACTTATTTAAATTCAAGTCCCGATTTTGGAACTATAAAGGTAGAGAATCAACTAATCACAGCGTTTTTAAATAAACCAATGGATGCAGTAACCTTTAACAAACTTATGTTTGAAAAAGGAATTGTATTATCTCATTTAGTAAAACGTAAAGAAAGCCTAGAGGATCAATTCTTACAACTAACCAATAAGTTATAATTCAATCTATTTACACTGATTTTATACTAGTAAAAAACCAACTTCATGTTAAGACTTTTAAATCTAGAATTACAAAAACTGCTTTTAAGTAGAACCAGCAAAGTGTTGATATTTGTTTCATTTGTATTACCATTTACTGTACTGATACTTTCATCTATAAAAATAAATTTCTTTGGTTTTTTTACTTTAGAATTAGGCGAATTGGGGATTTTTAATTTTCCTATTATTTGGCACATAACAACGTTTTTTGCTTCACAATTCAAATTTTTCTTTGCCATTGTGGTTGTAAGTATGATTGGAAACGAATACAGCAACAAAACCTTGAAGCAAAATCTAATAGACGGCTTAAGCAAAAAGGAATTTATTCTCTCTAAATTTTATACCATTATTTTCTTTTCCTTAGTTGCTACTTTATTAATTACCCTAGCTTCCTTTTTTATAGGTTTATATTATTCTAGTTATACAGAAGCCGCCATTATTGTTAGGGAAACCAACTTCTTATTAGCCTATTTTGTAAAACTTGTAGGATTTTTTAGTCTGTGTTTATTTTTCGGGATGTTAGTGAAACGTTCTGCCTTTGCTTTAGCTTTTTTATTCATTTTATATATTTTAGAATGGATTGCTTTTGGAATCATTTCCTGGCAAGTAAATATGGATCTTGCTAGTAAAATACAAGCTTTCTTTCCGTTAAAGTCTATGTATAACCTTATTGATCAACCATTTCAAAGGGTTATGATGGCAAAATTTCCTGAAAAAGGCGATTTAATGTACGACTATGGAGTGCATTGGTATGAAATAGCCATTGTATTAGGCTGGACAGCTTTATGCATCTTTTTGTCCTATAGATTATTAAAAAAGCGAGATTTATAATACCTTTGTCAACTATACTTAGCTTAATGAAGAATCTCCTTTTTTACATTATTTTCATAAATTTTTTATGCGTTTATTCTCAGCAAGAAGCCTCTAACTGGTATTTTGGTGAAAATGCCGGAATTCAATTTGGAGGAGATGGCTCTATTACTGTTTTAAACGACGGGCAATTAAATACAGTAGAAGGTTGCTCATCCATTTCCGATAATTCTGGAAACCTACTTTTTTATACCGATGGGACCACTGTTTATAACCGCTTACATAATGTAATGCTAAATGGTTCTGGTTTATTAGGTGATTCTTCTAGTTCGCAATCAGCGATAGTTGTCCCAAAACCAAACGACCCTAATATTTATTATATTTTTACGGTTGGATCCAACCAAACTCTAACTGGTTTACATTATTCTGTTGTTGACATTACTCTAGCAGGAGGTTTGGGAGGAATTGTTCAAAAAAACATTAATTTATTAAATAAAAGTTCTGAAAAAGTAACTGCTGTTTTAAAAGATTGTCAATCTCAGTCGATTTGGGTTGTTAGCTTATCTAATCCAACTGGATCTTCAATCTCTCCTTTAAACACTTTTCACGCATTTGAAGTTACAACTACAGGAGTTAATAGTACGGCTATAACTTCTACATTCACAAATATAACCATGTCCAATGTACGTGGTTATTTAAAATTATCTCCAAATGGCGAAAAATTAGCTTGCGCCAATGGTAATAATAATGAGTTGTATTTATTTAATTTTGACACAGACACAGGAATTGTTAGTAATGGTCAGAGATTAAACATTAATAGTGCTTATAACACCCCTTATGGTATTGAATTTTCCCCAAATAGCGAATTACTATACGTGTCGTCTTCAAACGATTTTTTTGGAGGTGGAGATCAAAATCCAGCAAACCATTATTCAGCCCTATCACAATTTGATTTAACAAGTACCGATATAGTTGGAACTCAACAATTAATAGACCAGCAAAACCTATATAGAAGTGCCTTACAACTAGGGCCAAATGGAAAAATCTATCGTTCCATGTCAGCCACTTACGACCAAGGACTTCCATATTTAAGTGTTATTAACAGCCCAAACGAAATTGGCCAAGCATGTAACTATCAAAACAATGCAATCAATTTAGGAACTAATAATTCCACACAAGGATTACCTCCTTTTATCTCATCTTTCTTTGTTGAAAAAATAGATATTATAAATAATAATACTAACCCAATTGCCAATAATTATTTGCCCTTGTGTAATGGTCAAACATATACTTTAACGGCTGACGATATTCCTGGGGCTATTTACACATGGACTTTAGATGGAAATCCCATACCAAATACAGATCATTTTTTAGATGTAAATCAAAATGGAGTTTACGAGGTGATTATCGATTTAAATAATGGTGGTTGCGACTTTCTAGAAGGCGAAGCCATTATTGAATATTTCACTTCTCCTGTAGCCAATCCAATTCCAAACATAGAAATATGCGATGATAACAATGATGATAGTTGGACATTTAACTTCACTAACCAAGATGCGGCTATATTAGGAGGGCAAGATCCTAGTCATTATGACGTACAGTATTTTGAATCGCAAGTAGATGCCGATTTAAACCAAAATAAAATTACCGGATTATACATCAATACAACTAATCCTAAAGAAATATTTGCCCGAGTTAACCTAACAGGAAGCCCTAATTGTTACGACGTTACTTCTTTTTTTATTGAAGTCTTTAATAGCCCAACTGCAAACTCCGTTAACACACAAGAAGTATGCGATAATGATGTAGATGGCGATTATACTAATGGACAAGTTGAAACGCTACTTCACGATTTCGATTCCATTGTTTTAGGAAACCAGGATGCAACTGCTTACACTATAACGTACCACCCAACGTTAATAGATGCCGAAAACAAAACAACGGAACTTCCAGAGCCGTACTATAACGCAACACCTTTTACGCAAACTATATTTGTTAGAATTGAAAACAATTTAAACCCAAATTGTTTTGACACCACATCATTCGACATCATAGTTAATCCATTACCAACACCTTTTAATGCCACCCTCATTCAATGTGACGAAGATGGCATAAACGATGGTTGGACCTTTTTTAATCTAAACGAAGCTAACGACGACTTAACTGGCGGAAACGCTAATCTTTCAACTGAATTTTATTTAAATAATCTAGACGCTCAGAACAGTAACAACCCTTTAAATGCGAATAGTTATAATAATATATCCAATCCACAAACGATATATGTCCAAGTTATTGACAACACAACTAGATGTTTTAATATTGCCGAGCTGTACCTAGAGGTAAGCACCACCCAACTTTTAGATTATCAAGCCCCACCATCTTGTGACGAATTAGGCTCTGAAGATGGTATTAACACTTTTAATCTAGATGATTTTGAAACTGATATGCAATCCATTAATGGAATAACCTATCCCATAACTTTTTATGAAAGCTATCAAGATGCCTTATTAGAACAAAACGAATTGAATTCTTCTTACACCAACACAATTGAATATAACCAAACACTTTATGCAAGAGCAGAAAACAACAATGCTTGTTATGGCATTAGTGAAGTTTATTTAACAGTGAACAAACTGCCTTCCCTAAAAGAGAGCGAAAGTGTTCTATATTGTTTAAATACCTTTCCACAAACTATTCAATTAGAAGCTGGAATTTTAAACGACTCACCTAACAATTACACCTACGTTTGGTCTAATGGAGAAACAACTGAAACTATTCTTGTTAATGAAATAGGCACATATACGGTTACTGCTACAAATGCTGCTGGCTGTATTAAATCAAGAAGTATTACAGTAGAACCTTCAAACACGGCTACTTTTAACGATATTATTGTTGAAGACGTTACAGATAACAATACTATAACTGTTCTAGTTTCTGGAGAAGGTGATTATGAATTTGCGCTTTACAATCAAAACGGTTTATATTATACCTATCAAACAGACAACACTTTCTACAATGTTTATGGAGGTATTTATACGGTTTCTGTGCGAGACATTAAAAATGATTGTGGCATTGTAACTCAAGATGTATCTATAATTGGTTTCCCTAAATTATTCACACCTAATGGAGATGGTTATAACGACACTTGGAACATAAAAGGAGTATCCAATGTATTCCAACCAAACACCATGATTCGTATTTATGATAGGTATGGAAAACTAGTAAAACAAATAAATCCGCTTGGTGAAGGTTGGGATGGAACTTTAAATGGACATCCTTTACCTGCAGACGATTATTGGTTTTCAGCCACCTTACAAGATGGCAGAGAATTTCAAAGTCATTTTAGTTTAAAACGATAAACTTAAAAGTTGTACATTTATTTCAATTATTATAATATAATTGAATGTTTAGACTGTATAAATACGTTTTATTACTTTTTTTACTAACTAGCAACCTTATTTGCAGTCAAGAAGTAGAACTATTTCAACAATTTAATGGTCGTTATGATTATTTGGCATTTGGAAACACCTTAAATCCCGCCGAAAACAATTTAGATCGTTCCTACTGTGATGTTTTACCCGAATCTGAAGCTAATTTCCTTCTTCCTTCAAACTCTAATATTGTAGCTGCATACTTATATTGGGCAGGCTCTGGCGAAGGCGACTTTGAAGTTAGCCTTAACAACACTTCAGTAGTGTCTGACCATAATTATTTAGTAGAGTTTAACGATAACACTTATGGAACTCTTTCTTATTTTTCTTGTGTTTCAGATATTACAGAACTTATTACAAATATTGGAAGTGGAAGTTACACATTAACTGATTTGGATATTTCTGAAACCCTTGAATCCAATCCAGGCTACTGTCAAAATCGAACAAACTTTGCAGGATGGTGTGTTTATGTTATTTATGAAGATGAACAACTCCCTTTAAATCAAGTGAACCTATTTCAAGGTTTAGAAATAATTAATAGAAATGTACGAGAAAAAATCATCATCTTAGATAATGTTAATGTTTTAGATAATCAGGGAGCTAAAATTGGCTTTCTTGCTTGGGAAGGAGATTCCAACCTAGCCTATGGAGAATCATTGTTAATCAATAACAACATCATTTCAAGCCCTCCATTAAATCCTGCCAACAACGCATTCAATGGAACAAACACTTTCACGAATAGTGACACCTTTTACAATGGAGATTTAGATGTATATAACATTCAAAACAATATTGCTATTGGAGATACTTCCGTAGAAATTAAACTAACCACAGGAGATTACGATACTAATGGTGTTTTACAAGCCGATCTCATTATTATCAACAACATAATAACCGTTTTAAATAGTCAGCTACCCGATGCTACAGTCCACATAGATAATATTCATCAAGAATGCTCTAGCCGAGAGATTACTATTTATTATACCATTCATAATATTAATAGTACAGATATATTACCTGCAGAAGTTCCTATAGCTATTTATGCAAACAACCTACTTGTTGGCAATACTTTTACAACTACACAGCTTGAAATTGGAGCTTCAGAAAACGGGCAAATCACCGTAAACATTCCTGAAAGCTTGCCAAACAATCTAACCATAACCATACAAGTAGACGATATTGGTATCGGCATGGGAATAATTACAGAATTAAACGAACACAACAATTCTTTCTCTGAAAACATCCAACTTTTAGAAACTTTAATGATACCTCTTAAAGCATTATCTAATTGTGATGAAAGTTTTGATAAGGCACATTTCAATTTAAATTTAGTTTTAGATAAAATAGAAACAAACGGACAAGTAACTTCCTTTTACGAAACTCTTGAAGATTTAGAAACGGATAATAATGAAATTCTAAATCCTAGTTACTTTCAAAATACCTCAACGCCACAAACCATCTATTTAAAAGTAGAAGATTCGCCCTGCTACCAAATTTACTATTTCGATTTATTGGTTGAAAATTGCCCTCCACATATACCACAGGTTTTCACCCCTAATAATGATGGTTATAACGATTGGTTTAATATTCAAGGTTTGTATGATATTTTCGAAAAGCACAAACTACTTATCTACAACCGTTATGGCACTTTAGTTTTTGAAGGCGATAATGAAAATCGGTGGACTGGAAAATCCAACCGCGGATTAAATAATTCTGGCAATATCCTACCAACCGGAACTTACTTTTATGTATTAAACTTAAATGACATATACTATAAAACTCTTACAGGATGGGTGTATTTAATAAGATAAAATGTTAAAATCATGCATTTTGTCGATTAATTATGCATCTCACCTATTTTATTCACTACCTTTGCATTAGATGAATAAAAAATCTATTTCGATTTTCAAAGTAAACTTTAATAGCACTCCATTAAAGTTTAAAACTTCCAGCTATTTTTTAGTTCTTTTTTTTATAGCTTTTGTTCAAATTTCCAAAGCCCAACAAATATCAGTAACAGACAACATTCCTTTAGACACTTTAATAGAGACTCACCTAGTTCAAGGTTGTGTAGAAGTTTCTAACATCCAATCTACTATTAATGGATCTGTAAATCAATTAGCTAGTTATGGTTATTTTGAAAGAGCTAATTCTAATTTCCCATTTCTAAATGGTATAATGCTTTCTACGGGAGCTGCGAGCTCCGCTGGAAATACTACAAATACAAATCTACTTAATGAAGGAGAACCTTCTTGGGAAACAGACCCAGACCTAGAATCTGCTCTAGGGATTACAAATACCTTAAATGCAACCTCAATTGAATTTGATTTTATCTCCGTATCCAATCAGGTACAATTCAATTACATCTTAGCTTCCGAGGAATATTACGCCAATTACCCTTGCGATTATTCCGATGGTTTTGCCTTTCTAATAAAAGAAACTGGTTCTGCTACACCTTATCAAAATGTAGCTTTAGTCCCTGGAACAACAATTCCTGTAAACACAAGTACGGTTCACGAAGAAATAGTCGGGTTCTGTCCTGCAGAAAACGAGCAGCACTTTGATGGTCATAATCTTGGAGACACCAATTTTAATGGTAGAACAACCGTTTTGTCCGCCATAGCAAATATACAACCCAACGTTCAGTACCATATTAAATTAGTAATTGCAGACCAATCTGATGAGAATTTTGATTCTGCAGTTTTTATTGAAGGTAACAGCTTTAATGCAACAGTAAATCTTGGTCCTGACATTACAACTTGTGCCAATAGCGTTGAATTAAACGGGGATATTCTGAATAATATGGCTACCTACGAGTGGTTTATAAATGGACAACTTATACCTGGTGAAATTTCAGAAACACTAACAGCTAATACAAGCGGAACATACTCATTGGTTATTACTATTCCAATAAATAATACCACTTGTATGATTAGCGATACGGTAGAAATTACTTTAAACTCGGAACAGGCTGCTGGTCCAATTTCTGATTATGAAATTTGCGATGACACTAGCAACGACGGTATTGAAACCTTTGATGTAAGCACCAAAAGCAACGAAATTTTAGCCTCCGTTCCTCCTTCTAATTATAGTATCAGTTATCATTACTCATTCACGGAAGCCCAAAATAATTTAAACGAAATTACCAGCCCTATTCAAAATTCAACAAGTCCACAAACCATTTTTGTTAGAATTCTTGATACGGATAATGGGTGTTTAGCTTATACTAATTTTAATTTAATTGTAAACCCCTCGCCGGTTATCACAGATCCTCAACCACTAGAAGTATGTGATGATCAAACTGCAGATGGTTATACCGAAATTGATTTAACACTAATTGATGATGAAGTAAGCAATAACAACCCAAACTTAATTGTTACCTATCACTACTCTCAAGCTGACGCAGACTCGGGAAACAACCCGATATCTTCCCCTTATGTAAACACCAATCAAACAGAACAGCTATACATTAGGGTTTTAGATGCAATTACAGGATGCAAAAACACATCTACAATTACTGTTAAGGTTTTAGATAATCCAAATATCAATATGGACCCACAAACCATAAATGCATGTGAGCAAGACGGAGATGGCCATGATATTTTCGACCTCTCTACAGTAATAAATGATATTTTAAATGGATTAACTGGGGTTTCAACTACATTTCATACAACATATCCTGATGCACAAACAGGAGAAAATCCAATTCAAGACATTGAAAACTATGAAAACACAACACCAAATGTACAAACCGTTTACATTAGAGTGATTGACGACCAAACAGGGTGTGTTTCTATTTCATCTATTGAATTACATACTAATATTTTAGAATCCGGAACTAATATTAGAAATTTTTATGTCTGCGATGATGCTTCAAACGATGGAATTGCCAATTTTAATTTAGAAAATATTGGTAACGTTATAGCAAACAATTTAGAAGGTGTTACAGTTACTTTTTACGAAACGGAAGAAGATCAAACAAATGAAACAAATCCAATAGATCAAAGTATTCCCTTCGAAGTAATTTCAAGTCCTCACCAATTATTTATAACTATTGAAAGTTCGGATTGCACCTATTACGCTGACATAAATTTAATTATCAATTCCGCAGTTGTACTAACTCCTTTCGACGCTGTTAATTATTGCGACACCGACGATGATGGCACTACATCTATAGAATTAGCCACCTTTGACACTTATGTAGCTTCTGGCATTCCAAATGCTAATATCACCTATTTTCTAACTGAAGAAGATGCAGAAAACAACGAAAACATTTTACCCCCATTTGTAACAAACTCCAACAATCCTCAAATTGTTTATGTTCGAGTAGCAGATGGAACAACCGGTTGTCATGATATTGCCCCACTTGAAATCAACGTTATTCCAGCTCCAACTCTATCCCAACCAATGGATGTAATAATTTGTGATGATGATCAGGATGCTTTTTACATAGTTAACTTAGACGAAAAAATCCCTGAAATAGTTCCCGATACAACAAATCTAAACGTCACATTTCACAGTACGGAAGTGGATGCAAACACCTCTGAAAATCCTTTTACAAATACAACAACATACAGCGCTAATACGCAAATAGTTTATGTAAGAGTTGAGAACGAATTAACAACTTGCTATGCTTTAGTCAGCTTTGAAATTATTGTAAATACCGAACCAGTTTTTATAGATATTAGCAATTATAGAAATTGTGAAACCGATGGTAACCAAACAGCAGAGTTCTATTTTGTTGATAAAGATGTTGAAATCCTAAACGCGCAAACGGGAAAACAAGTTTTATATTTCAATTCTGAAGATGACGCTGTAAACCGAGTAAATATTATTGATAAAGCAACAGCGTACACCAATCAATCAAATCCTGAAACCATTCATGTTCGTGTAGAAAATATTAGCAATGAAGGCTGTTTTGGGGTTTCGTCTTTTGTTATTGAAGTAGGTTCTATTCCTGTTTTCGATGCGCCATTAAACGCTTATTTATGTGATGATAGATCCAACGACGGACAAGAGTCATTCGACTTAAATACTATTATTACTGAAATGTCGCAAAACAGCCCTGAAGACTTATCAATTTCATTTTACGCAAACTTAACAGACGCTGAGAACGAAGAAAACCAGCTACCTTTAAATTATACTAATCAAACCAATCCTCAACAATTATTCGCACGTGTGGAAAATGACACCTACTGCCATGCTATTGCAGAGTTTGGATTAAACGTAATACAAGTTCCTTTAGTAAACTCTGCTTCTGCACTAATGGCCTGCGATACAAATCAAGATGGGGTTGTTAGCTTCGACCTTACAGTTTCTGAATCGGAAGTTTTGGATATTAGGCAAAATGATATTTTAGTTACCTATCATGAAACCTTCGAAGATTTAGAAAACAACAATATTACCATTCCAAACCCAAGTAATTACAGCAACACTTCCAATCCACAAACAGTTTATATTCGAGTAACTAATACTGTTTCAAATTGCTACGTTGCCATCCCCTTAGACTTGATAGTTAACTTGCCTCCTATTATCAATACTACAACAATTGAAATTTGTGAAAGCAATTCAAATTCATATAATTTATTAAATACTGTTGAAAATTTAATAGGAACTCAAACCTCGTTAGACCTGTACTTTTATTCCAATTTAACAGATGCACAAAACAGTCAAAATCCATTAAATACAGATTATAACTATACTTCTAATAACGACACTATTTTTGTAAATGTTATTAATACAGTCACAGGTTGCTCGACTATAGGCTCTTTTAATTTATTAGTAAACCCAAATCCGATAGCTAATCAACCGCCAAACCTTATGGGGTGCGATGATGATTTTGACAACCTATTACACTTTGATTTATCGCAACAAACGCCTTTTATTCTTGGATCTCAAAACCCAAATCAATATACAGTTCGTTATTTTGAATCAGCTGACGAAGCTCTAGAAAACACCAATCCCATTGAAGATTTATATTATAATGCACTAGATCAGCAAACCATTTATGTCCGAGTTCAAAATAATTCAACCAATTGCTTCAGCACAACATCCTTTAACACCATTGTAAACCGGAAACCGGAAATCAATATTCTAGACCAAACGGTTTGTTTAGACAATTTACCTTTAGTGGTTTCTGCTGAAACTGGCTATTCTAACGACACTTATTTATGGTCGACAAATGCGTCAACTTCTGAAATAGAAATAACAACTATTGGAACTTATTCTGTAACTGTAACCACAGTAAATGGCTGTCAAACAACAGTAAGCTTCAATGTTATAGAATCTGAACAAGCAACTATAGAATTTACGGAAACAGTGGATTTTTCAAATCCAAACAACATTACTGTAACTATAAGCGGTATTGGAAATTATCTCTATACTTTAGATCATGGTGTGCCACAAGAATCCAATGTGTTTTATAATGTTACCTTAGGACCACATATTATTGAAATAATCGATTTGAATGGCTGTGCTTCGGCTGTAAAAGAAATTGTTATTATTGATGCGCCACTATTTTTTACTCCAAATAGCGATGGCCATAACGACACATGGCATATTACAGGAGTCGATCAATTAGTAGGAACTATAGTTTACATATACGACAGATATGGCAAACTGATTACTACACTAACCCATAGTTCACCGGGTTGGGATGGAACTTACAGAGGTAAAAATATGCCATCCAACGATTACTGGTTTGTGGCTCTTGTTAAAAAAGGTGAAACTTCCTTCGAAGTAAAACGTCATTTCAGTTTGAAACGATAACTTAAAACTATTCAAGTCTTTAAAAAACTTTATTCTTTTAAAAAATGTATATTGGTTATCTTTGCAAACTAATAATTTTAGATGAAGCATTTTTTATTAATCATATTCTTATTGCTATTCGGAGTTTCACATGCCCAAAACGTAACTACCAATAGCAGTACTTATACCGCTCAAGAACTAATTGAAGACATTTTAATTGATAGTAATTGTATTTCAGATGTAGTTGTTACTAATGTTGTTGGTGGAAATTTCAATGGCAGCGACGCAAGTTATGGTTATTTTGAGTCTAATGGCGCTAACTTTCCATTTCAAAATGGCATTGTTTTAAGCACTGGAAAACTAGCAAACGTACAAGGCCCAAATACTTCTTTAAGTGATGATAACGCACCAAACTGGGGAGGAGATGAAGATTTAGAAGAAGTTTTAAACGAATCTAGAACTACAAATGCCACCGTTTTAGAATTCAATTTTAGAGCTGTTGCAGACCAAATTAGTTTTAGATATCTTTTTGCTTCAGAAGAATATCAACAAGGAGACGCAAATACATGTCGATATTCCGATTTATTCGGATTCTTAATTAAAGAAGCAGATGGTGGTAGATATGATAACATTGCAGTAATCCCTGGAAGTTATACACCCGTAAAAGTAACAACCGTACACTCTGGTATTCCTGGAGCTTGCAACCCTATTAACGAAGCCTATTTTGGAGGTTGGAACGGAACAAATGCTCCAATAAATTTTAATGGACAAACAGCTGTTCTAACTGCTATTGCAGATGTTACCCCAAATGTATTATATCATGTAAAATTAGTAATTGCCGACCATATAAATTATAGATATGATTCAGCTGTATTTTTAGAAGCTGGTAGTTTTCAGTTAAACACCGACTTAGGCCCCGATATGCTAGTTTCTAGAAACAATGCCTTATGTCCTAACGAAACGGTAACACTAAATGCATCTCAGCCTGGTACCAACACCTATAAATGGTTTAGAAACGGCGTGGAAATTCCTATGGAAACCAATTCCACATATGTAGTTTCAGAGGCTGGAACATATAGTGTAGAGGTAATTATTGATGGAAGCTGTTTTTCCTATGGGAACATCCAAATTGAATTAGCTACAAACCCTATTGTTTTCGATACAACTCTTATTACTTGCGATTATAACTTAGATGGGTTTACTACTTATAATTTGTACCATGCTGAAACCGATGTTATAAATAATGACCAAAGTTTAAACTTAGAAAACTTCTATCTTACATCAACCGAGGCCGTCAATGGAACAAATCCTATTACTAATCCAACTAGTTTTAACAACACTAGTATGAATCAAATTATATACGCTAGAGTTTCAAATGCTAATGGTTGTATTTCTGTAGCTGAAGTAACCTTGAACATTACAAACAACCAAGTAACCCTTCCTATGTACTCGGTTTGTGATGACCAAATAAACGATGGAATTACCATACTCAACCTAGCTGACTTAACGTCCTTTATTCTTTCTCAAAATGAGGTTCCAAACACATCTAGTATCACGTTTTATAAATCTCAAGAGGATTTAGAAAACCAATCAAATGAACTTTCTGGTACTTACGAAAATACAGAGTCTCCAAATTTTGATAATTTATATATTCAAATTACAGACAACGGAATTTGTTACGCTTATACATCAATACCTATTACGGTTAATCCAAGCCCGGAATTATTGCCTGATGAAGAAACTAGCTATTGTTTAAATTTATTTCCTCAAAACATCACTTTAAAAGCTGGAATTATTAATGGAATTCCTTCAGATTTCACATATGAATGGGAATTGGATGGCGTAGATTTAGCTCTAAACACAGAACAGATTTCTGTAAACGAAATGGGTGTTTATACGGTTACTGCAACCAATAACTACAACTGCTCTACTTCAAGGACTATAACAGTGCTTCCGTCTAACATTGCTACAATTGAAGATGTTTTTATTACTGTAGCCTCAAGCAATAATTCCATAACAATTTCGGTTTCTGGAGAAGGTGAGTACGAATACGCTTTAGACGAGGGCATTTTCCAAGATAGCAACAGCTTTTTTAATGTATCTGCTGGATATCACACTGTTTACGTTCAAGATAAAAATGGTTGTGGTATTATTTCTAAAAATGTTTCTGTACTAGGCTTTCCTAAATTCTTTACACCTAATGGTGATGGTTATAATGATTTTTGGAACCCGATAGGAATAGACTATTCCAATACTTCTACAAAAGTCAAGATATTTAATCGATATGGTAAACTTTTAAAAGAACTGAAAACCTCTAGTTCTGGTTGGGACGGTACGTTTAATGGCAAGGATGTACCAAGTGATGATTATTGGTTTCTTGTTTCCTTAAGCAATGGAAAAGAATATCGAGGTCATTTTTCTTTAAAAAGATAAGTATAGTAACATTCACTTAACTTGTCGTTCCTTAATTATTTTCTATTTTTGTCGGCCAATTATTTTTCTATGAAACATCTTATACTATTACCTGCGTTTATATTTACGCTTGTTTGCTTCAACAATACCTTTGCTAACACTAGTACTGATTTAAATTCCGAGAACAAAGCTATCACCTTGTGTCCAGCACCGGTGATTACTTCATTTTCTCCGGCTGAAGGGCCAACAAATACATTGGTAACCATAACAGGTAGTAATTTCAACAGTGCTAATACAGTGCTGTTTAATGGTGTAAATGCCTGTTTTACAATTATTAACGACACAGTAATAGCTGCTTATATTCCTGACGGACTTAACACAAATGCTACTATTTCTATAGAAAGCACAGGTGGCTGCACAGGTACTTCTTCAACAGATTTTACTTTACTTTCTACGGAATGTGCTACAGCAGATATTTATATTTCAGAGGTCTATGATGCCTATAGTGGTAGTTATGCAGTTATAGAGCTTTATAACCCAACTAATTCCCCTGTTGTTTTAGATACAGACTACATCATTAACCGTTATGGCCAAATTGGTGATCCTGATCCAAGCCACGAATATGATATTCAAGGAACAATTCTTCCTTTAGACACGTTTATTATCATATTAGGAAGCGGTCCTGATTGTCCGACACTAACTCCAGATTTCAATGTTCTTACAGGAATTAATGATAACGATGAGTTAAGATTATTAAAAAACGGAACATTAATAGATATTGTTCACACTCCTGATGAAAGAGGTTATACCATAATCAGAAACCCAAATGCTCCTATACCACAAACAACGTTTAATACTAGTGATTGGTCTATAAGTTCTGAAGAAGATTGTAGTAACTTAGATTCACACACAGCAGATCCAATTCCTGATAACACACCTACAATTACACACCCTTCATCACAAACAATATGCGAAAATGCTTCGGTTAGTTTTTCAGCTTCCGAAAGTACTGGCACCTTTTCCTATCAATGGAAATATCTTGATGCATCAGGAAACTGGGTAAATATTACCAATAATACAAATTATTCCGGAGCTCAAACTAACACACTTACAGTATCTAATGCTCCAGCTAATTTTGATGGTAATCAATACTACTGTGAAATCACTTCGTCATCCTGTACTTTAGTTACAGACGCAGCTCAACTAACGGTTAACCCAACTCCTCCTGTAGATACAATTCCTAATCAAACAGTTTGTACCAGCTATACCTTACCAAGTTTAACAAATGGTAATTATTATACAGTAACAAATGGTGGTGGAACAGCATTAACCGCAGGTCACGTGATAACTACTAGCCAAACGATATATATCTATAACGAAACAGGTATTACACCTGATAACTGTTCTAATGAAAGCAGCTTTACAGTTACAGTAAATACAACGCCACCTGTTGACACATTAGGAAACCAAACGGTTTGTACTAGCTATTCTTTACCTAATTTAACACATGGTAATTATTTTTCTGAAACAAACGGAGGTGGAACCCCTCTATTTGCTGGAGATGTAATAAATACAACACAAACAATTTATATTTACAACGAAGTAGGAACTGCTCCGAATATTTGTTCTAACGAAAGCAGTTTTACAGTAACTGTAGGTGGAAATCCGCCTGTAGACACACTATCAAATCAAACGGTTTGTACTAGCTATACTTTACCTAATTTAACACATGGTAATTATTATACGGCAACAAATGGTGGCGGAACACCATTAACCGCAGGAGAGGTAATAACTACTAGCCAAACGATATATATCTTTAATGAAGTAGGAACTGCTCCTGATAATTGTTCAAACGAAAGTAGTTTCACAGTAACAGTGACAGGAATACCTCCAGTTGACACCTTAGGAAATCAAACGGTTTGTACTAGCTATACTTTACAACCATTAACAAATGGTAATTATTTTTCTGAAACAAACGGAGGAGGAAACTCTCTATTTGCAGGAGATGTAATAAATACAACACAAACAATTTATATTTACAACGAAGCAGGAACTGCTCCGAATATTTGTTCTAACGAAAGCAGCTTTACTGTAACGGTAAATGGAGCTCCGCCTGTAGATACGATCTCTGATCAATCAGTATGTACAAGTTTTACGTTACCTACCCTAACTAATGGAAACTATTATACTGCAACTAATGCTGGAGGAAATACGTTAAACGCAGGTGACATTATTACAACTTCTCAAACTATATTTATCTATAACGAGATAGGAGCAGCACCAAATAATTGTACTAATGAAACAAGTTTCAATATCACTATAGTACCTGCTACAGATTTCACACTTGAACCAACGAACATTGTTATCAACGAGAACACAATTACTGTTATGATGGCAGATCCAAGCATTACATATGAATACGCGGTTGATAATTCAAGTTTTCAGTTGAGCCCAGTATTCACCAATCTTTCAAGCGGAATCCATACATTATATGTTCAAGATGTTAATGGATGTGTTTTGAAATCCATTCAATTTGAAATTGAAGGCATTCCAGATATTCAAATCCCCTTGTTTTTCACTCCAAATGGAGATGGGCATAATGATGTATGGCAAATTGTTGATCCTCATAACATAATTGAAAGAATTTTAATTTTTAATAGATACGGCAAACTACTAAAGCAATTGTCCCTTCAATCTAAAAGTTGGGATGGAATATACAATGGTCATATTTTAGAGTCTAATGACTATTGGTATCTAATCAATTTAAAATCTGGCGAAACCCGCAAAGGTCATTTCACCTTAAAACGCTAAGTCTTATTACAAAAGGACACATTTATTTTGCGTAATTTTGCGGCATGAAGTTCAAGATAAAATCAGAATTCAGCCCAACAGGAGATCAACCTTCAGCAATTAACCAATTAGCAGAAGGTCTTGATGCGCAAGAAAAATATCAAACCTTATTAGGTGTAACGGGATCTGGAAAAACATTTACGGTTGCCAACGTTATAGAAAGAGTGCAAAAACCTACATTGGTTTTAGCACATAACAAAACATTGGCAGCCCAACTCTATTCGGAGTTTAAACAATTTTTCCCTGAAAATGCTGTTGAATATTTCGTGTCCTATTACGATTATTATCAACCAGAAGCCTACATTCCTGTTTCTGGCGTTTATATTGAAAAAGATTTATCTATAAATGAAGAAATCGAAAAAATGCGATTAAGCACAACTTCTTCCCTACTTTCAGGACGAAGAGATGTTATCGTAGTAGCTTCGGTATCGTGTTTATACGGAATTGGAAATCCTGTAGAATTTCAGAAAAACGTAATTTCACTTGAAAAAGATCAAGTCATTTCTCGAACAAAATTACTTCATCGATTAGTTCAAAGTTTATATTCTAGAACAGAAGCTGAATTCAATCACGGAAATTTCAGAATAAAGGGTGATACCGTAGATATATTCCCTAGCTACGATGATCACGCTTTTAGAATTCATTTTTTTGGTGATGAAATTGAAGAAATCGAAGCCTTCAACATTCAAACAAACGAGGTAATAGAAAAATACGACAGAGTAAATATTTATCCCGCCAATATGTTCGTGACTTCTCCTGAAGTTTTACAAGGAGCCATAAATAGTATTCAAGACGATTTAGTTAAACAATACGATTACTTTAAAGAAATAGGCAAACACCTAGAAGCTAAAAGATTAAAAGAGCGTACGGAATTTGACCTAGAAATGATTCGCGAATTAGGTTATTGCTCTGGAATTGAAAATTACTCACGATACTTAGATGGCCGACAACCAGGCACTAGACCTTTCTGTTTATTAGATTATTTTCCAGACGACTATTTAATGATTATAGATGAAAGTCACGTAACCATTTCTCAAGTTCATGCCATGTATGGAGGTGACCGTAGCCGTAAAGAAAACCTAGTAGAATACGGCTTTAGACTACCTGCAGCTATGGACAACAGACCTTTAAAGTTTGAAGAATTTGAGGCTCTGCAAAACCAAGTAATTTATGTTAGTGCAACACCCGCAGATTACGAACTACAAAAATCAGCTGGTGTGTATGTAGAACAGGTTATTAGACCAACAGGACTTTTAGATCCTATAATAGAAGTGAGACCGAGTCTGAATCAGATAGACGATTTAATTGAAGAAATCCAACAACGTGTAGAAAAAGACGAACGTACTTTGGTTACAACTTTAACCAAACGTATGGCTGAGGAATTAACTAAATACTTGAGCAGAATCCAAATTCGTGTACGTTATATACATAGTGATGTGGACACCTTAGAACGTGTAGAAATCATGCAAGATTTAAGAAAAGGTTTATTTGATGTACTTGTTGGAGTAAATTTACTTCGTGAAGGACTGGATTTACCTGAAGTGTCGTTGGTTGCTATTTTAGATGCTGATAAAGAAGGTTTTTTACGTTCCGCAAGGTCTTTAACACAAACTGTTGGGCGAGCTGCAAGAAACCTCAACGGAAAAGCTATTATGTATGCAGATAAAATAACCAACAGCATGCAAAAAACAATTGATGAAACAAATTATCGTCGCGAAAAACAAATAGCATATAACACAAAACACAATCTTACGCCAAAAGCCTTAAACAAAAGTTTAGATAGTGCGTTATCAAGAAATTCAGTAAGTACATATAGCTATGAGTTAGAAGCTATTAAAGCAGCAGAGCCAGAGAGCAAATATCTTTCTAAGACTGAATTGGAAAAGAAAATTCGTGAAAAACGAAAATTTATGGAAGAAGCAGCGAAGGCATTAGACTTTTTACAAGCTGCCAAATTTAGAGACGAAATAAAAGCTTATCAGGAAAAGTTAGAAACTATAAAGTCCTAATTAGTATTAAGTAACGAAGATTAGAAGTTTTTAGATTGGAGAAGAAAAACAAGAAATTACTAGAATTATTCCGTTTAATTTAAGGTTTAGTTGTACTGCACCTTAAAAATATCTATTAATACATCTGGTGGAACAACTTTATTAGGAAAGCTCTCCATTAAATAAAAAACCTTATTGATAGATTCGTGACCTAAACCCATTCGAATTCCGTAGTTAAAGAGCTTTACTCTTTCTTTATCCGTGTGTTCATCACTAATATTCATTAATAAAACCAATCTATGAAATTGCACAATCCGCTCACTGTGAGATTTTAATGGAAAATAACATATAGGGTGATCTATCAAATAGTCGAAGTCTTCTCTAGAAACTCCAAGCTGCTTAGCAATTGCAATTAAAAAAGTATATTCAATTGGCTTTAATTCGTTTTCGCTTTTTGCAAATGAAATCATTTCAGACAAAAGGCTTAATTTTTCAACTCTGTTAATCATTTTTACGGATAGATTAATAGTTACCTTATAAAGATACTTATAAACAATATTTAATAATCCATGATAATTTGTAACTTGTCGAAAAATTATGTGCGATATATCGTTAATATATTACATTAATCCTGTTTATTTAACAAATAACTGATTGTCAACACCTTGCAAAGAAAGAAATTATCTCATTGATAGTTTCAATTTTAGAAGAAAACAAAACAACAAATTTCCGTATATGACTAATAATGACATATTTAAAAAACTAAGAGTCGCTTTACAGCTTAGAGATGACGAAATAGTAAAAATTTTAGAATTAGTAGATTTTAGAATTACTAAAAGTGAATTAGGTGCTTTTTTTAGAAAAGAAGATCATCCAAAATATATGGAATGTGGCGACCAAATTCTTAGAAATTTTTTAAATGGTTTGGTAATTCATCTTCGCGGACCTATGCCTAAAAAAGCCGAGAAGAAACCAATGATAGATAAAAAATTAAAGAAAGATTAAATTACATAGTTTTAAACTAGAACTTTAACATAAACAAAAAGAGCAACTTTAAATTAAAGTTGCTCTTTTTTATTGATATACTCTTGGATTAACCTTGAGTAAAATTTATTACTTACTTAGTACTTTTTGTACTTTATCTGCAGCTTCTTGGAACTCTGTAGCACTTAATACATCTAAACCAGAATTATCAATTAATTCTTTAGCGATGTCTGCATTCGTTCCTTGTAAACGTACAATAATTGGCACATTAATATTACCCATATTTTTGTATGCATCTATAACTCCTTGAGCTACACGATCGCAACGTACAATCCCACCAAAAATATTAATTAGAATAGCTTTTACGTTCGGGTCTTTTAAAATAATTTTAAAAGCAGCTTCAACTCTAGCAGCATCTGCAGTTCCACCAACATCTAAAAAGTTAGCTGGCTCTCCTCCTGCTTGTTTAATTAAGTCCATTGTTGCCATGGCAAGCCCAGCTCCATTAACCATACATCCAACGTTTCCGTCTAAATCTACATAGTTAAGACCTAAAGCACCTGCTTCAACTTCAATTGGATTTTCTTCACGTAAATCACGTAAATCGATATAATCTTTATGTCTGAATAGTGAATTATCGTCAATGGTTACCTTAGCATCCACTGCCATAATTTTATTATCGCTAGTTTTTAAAACTGGGTTGATTTCAAATAAAGAAGCGTCAGATGCTACATAAGCTGTATAAAGATTAGTAACAAACTTTGTCATTTCTTTAAAAGCCACTCCTTCTAAACCTAAGTTAAAGGCAACACGTCTTGCTTGGAAAGGCATTAACCCTACAGAAGGATCTACTTCCTCAGTAAAGATTAAATGTGGAGTTTCCTCAGCAACAGTTTCAATATCCATTCCACCTTCTGTAGAATACATAATCATATTACGTCCAGAAGCACGGTTTAATAATACAGATATATAAAACTCACTTGTTTCACTTTCTCCAGGATAGTAAACATCTTCAGCAACTAGTACTTGGTGTACTTTTTTACCTTCAGCAGATGTTTGAGGCGTAATTAAGTTCATGCCTATAATTTGCCCAGCAATTGTTTCAACCTCTTGTAGGTTTTTAGCAAGTTTAACACCTCCACCTTTACCACGTCCACCAGCGTGAACTTGGGCTTTAATTACATGCCAGCTAGTACCGGTCTCTGCAGTTAATTGTTTTGCTGCAGCAACAGCTTCTTGAGCACTTTTTGCAACAACACCACGCTGAATACGTACGCCAAAACTGGCTAATATGTCTTTTCCTTGATATTCGTGTAAATTCATCTTTATTAATTTAGTTGTCATTCCCTTTACAAAAGGAAACTCTTAAATCTATTGTGGTGCAAAAGTAAACAACCTATTGCTTTTTACCAATAATTTTATTGATGATTATTCTGATTTCATTAAATATATTTTGTTATTCAATTATGTGATAATTATTAAAATTAAAATTCTCATAACTCAAAAAAGCGTCTCCTAAATTGAAACGCTCCTATTTCTTTAAAACCGGGTATTAATTTTATTTTTTCAAGAACTTTTTAGTGTAAACACCATTATCAGTGGTAATATTTGCGATATAAATTCCTGCTTGCAAATTAGACACAGAAATTGAAGCGAAGCTCTCATTAATAGTTAAAATCCTTCTTCCACTGATATCTGTTATAGTCGCATAACGAATGGGATTATTTTGATTAATACTAATGTTTACTACATCTTCAACTGGATTAGGTATTAATTTTATATCTGTACTTGTAACCTGATTATTTGAAATGCTTAACGGACTAGACAAGAAGCTTTCCATAATAGTTGTAGTTTCATTTATACCTGCTAAAGAAACCAAAACATGAACGGTACTTGTTCTGAAAATTAAAGTTCCGTCATTAGCATCGTAATAGTAATAACTTATTTGCTCCACTGTCCCCACATTTGGAATCATATACGTAAGGTTTAAATTTTGAACTATTTTCAACCTTGTTACCGCTCCACTATATGCCCCTTCTCCAAGATCGTTTATATTTAGTGTGCCATAAGCATCTGCAATTGTATTAATTGTTCCCGAAAAAGCACCAGTATAGGTGTCGAAATTAAATGTTCCAGCAACAGCATCGGAATTCGGGGAATTATAATTTAAAGGAAAAGTACCAATTACAGCATTATTTGAAGCATAATTTAACAATAATCCAGCAGATTCTGCAGCAGTTAATGACACTTGTCCTGCCACATTTCTACTAAAGATTTTACTTGAAGCACCTGTTACATTTTCAGTAATTGTAAGAACCGATGTCGTACCTGGATATGTTATTAGTTCACCACTAGATGGATTTGAATAAGTATCTAAAGAAGTGTCTACAGGTGATAAGTTGGTAAAATTCCATGTTAAATTGGCTCCACTTGCACTTTGGTCTACAGCTGTGGAAGATGTTACAACAGCAAAACTAGACTCCGGTAAACTATAAAAAGAATTTATAGGTGTTTGCCCAAAAGTAAACACTGTAAATAACATAAATAAGAAAGGTAATTTTGTCTTCATAAGTAATGGTTTTAATCAAAACTATCAAAAACACTTTCTTATGAACAAAAATCAAGTTTATTGTTAAAAATTAACGATAAAGTGCTGATATTTTTTAAATATTTTTAAAATTTCACTGTTAATTCTTAATAAAAATTAATATTTTAACTATTTATCCACTTAATTAAATTTCTAAAAATCACAAGTCTCAGCTTTTTTTTTAGTATCTTTAAATTCTCCTAAGGTCTTTATTAATAGCATTAAAAGACCCATGAAAACTATTAGAATCAAGTTATTCAAGTTTTTCAACACACCATGCAAATGCTGTGACCCAATAAACACATACTTCACTCATTCGACTTTTAACTTTATTACCTCCAAATTTTATCTAGTCATTTTATTTGCATTATTCACACATTCTTTTCTTGGTCAAAACAACAAAATAGACAGCTTATCTATTGTTCTAAAAAACACAAACAATAATAAAAACAAACTAAACATTTTAAGTGATTTAACTTTAATAGCCTCTCAAACAGACTTAGAAAAAGGCTTGTTATATGCAAGACAAGGTGTCAAAATTTCTGAAAACACAAAAAACTCCCAATGGCAACCAAGGTTTTATGAAATGCAAGGCAGGATACACGCAAATCTTCTAGAACTGGATTCTGCTACTTATTATTTTAGTAATGCCTTAAAAGGCTACACCGACATTAATGACAAAAAAGGACAAGCAACTACTTATTTTAAAATTGGTTGGATTCACAAAAAAAAAGGAGAACTAAACGAAGCTCTGAAGGTCGACTTAGCAGCTCTGAAACTCATGGAGTCAATCAACAATAAAGAGGGAATTGCTGGAGCTTACAGTCGTATTTCTGAAGATTTAAGAACTCAAGAACGATTTAGCGAAGCTTTAGAATACGCATTAAACACCATAGCCTTATGTAAAGAAAATCAATTAAATAATGAATTGGTATACGCCTACACAGCTGCAGGAGACAGCTATATCTCTATAGGCAACAACAAGGAGGCATATTCCTATTTTAATAAGGCATTAAATTTAGCCACAGCTTTAAAATTTTCAACATTCGATATATTAAACTTCTCTAACAATCGAGCAAATGCACTTAAACGCCTTGGAAAATATAAAGAAGCTAAAAGTGAATACGAAAGCGCCCTAGCCAAAGCAAAAGAAGTAAACTATGAGAATGGTTTTTATGTAATAACCGCAAATTTAGGTGAAGTAAACCTATTATTAGGGAATTATAATGAAGCCTTAAAATACCAACTTCAAACAGTTGCCCTTCAAGAAAAAAATAAAGATGTTTCTAACCTAACGGAAAATTATGATCATGTTAGTACTATTTACGAAAAACTAGGCAACTACCCAAAAGCATTGGAGTATGAAAAAAAAGCAAGAGTTATGAGGGATAGTATCGTATCTATGGAAAGCGATAAAGCCATGTCTAAATTATTAACTCAATACGAAGCTGTTAAAAAAGAAGAGACTATTGCTAACCAAGAAGCAAAAATATCACATCAAAAGAAAATAGAAATTCTATACATAGCCATTGCTAGCTTAGCCATAATAAGTTTAATTGGCATGTTTTCTAGTATGAAAAACATCAGAAGAAAACGTAAAAAACTACAAATATTAAACAAAGAATTAGAGTTAAAGAATAAACAAAACGAATTATTACTTAAGGAAATTCATCATAGGGTTAAAAACAACTTGGAATTAGTGAAAAGCTTAATTTCTTTACAAGCTTCACAACTACAAGATTCAGCCACCAAGGATGCTATGATAGCTAGTCAGAACCGGGTTGAGTCCATGGGGATTATTCACCAAAAACTTTATCAAGGTGAAAATCTGGAAAGTATAGAAATGAAAGATTATTTTATCAATCTAAGCGAAGGAATTTTAGATACGTTTAACTCAGAAGATCGAGTGAAAATTGAATGTGTCATGGATCAACTGGAATTAGATGTAGACACAGCTGTTCCCATAGGCCTAATTGTAAACGAACTACTAACCAATGCCTTAAAATATGCGTTTCCTAACAACCAAAAAGGCAATATCAAAATTAGTCTCCTTCGTGATAAGTCAGATATACTAACACTTAATGTTTCAGATAATGGCGTAGGAAAAACTCAAGATGCACCCCCAAAAGGAACAGGGTTTGGATGGCAATTAATTAATCTTTTAACTCAACAATTAAATGGAAAAATAGTAGAAAACAATCTGAATGGCACGTCGGTATTATTTCATTTTAATTTAAATTCAACCGTATAAAATGAAAACACCACTAAAAATCCTAATAGTTGAAGACGAAATGATTATTGCCGCAAATATTTCGTTGCAATTAACCTCGCTTGGTTACGATGTAATTGGAATTATACCCCGAGGGGAAGAAGCGCTTTTACACATTAAACAAAACCAACCAAACATCATCTTATTGGATATTAATTTAAAAGGAAAATTAGACGGTATCGAAACTGCCCAATCCATGCAACAATCTTATAATATTCCAATAATTTATTTAACCGCCAATGCAGATAGCATCCATTTTGATAGAGCTAAAGCCACCCATCCTTACGCTTTTATTTCTAAACCGTTTAAAAAACTAGATTTACAGCGCGCTATTGAATTAACGGAAAATCTTATAAAATCGAAAGAAAATGGAAACAATAACATTGGATTAGACCTTGAAGAACCATTAGTATTAAACGACTGTATTTTTGTACGCCATCATGAAAAAATGATCAAAATAAACATTAAAGATATATTGTACATTGAAGCAGAAAGGAATTATTGTCGCATCTATTCAAAAGGTAAAGAGTATTTATTAGTAACTACCTTAAAAGCTATTGACGAGAAGTTGCCTCAAGATCATTTTTTGCGAATCCATAGATCATTTATTGTAAATATATCTCAAATAGATGAAATTGCTACTAGTCATGTAGTAGTTTCAAGAAAAGCCATCCCCATTAGTAAGCAATTAAAGTCTGAACTTCTAAAGCGTTTACATACAATTTAACCTCAACTCCTCCCTACAAATCATAAAGTTTTTAATAAGAAATTGTTTCGATAAAGAATAATAGCTTCTCGGACAAACATTCTTATTCTTCGTCCTAACCACCTTTCAAACCCCTTATTTAATTACGAACTTAGTTATAGAAATTAACGAAAACAACTCGTAATATGAAAACTTCAAAACACATTATTGCCATCATTTTTGGGATAGTATTTTCCTCTTTTTCAAGTCATTCTCAAATCCAAAACAATGAAGTAATCGCTATTGAAGAAGTTTACAACCATATTATAATACATGAAGTTTCAGAAACAAAAGAATGTTGGCCAGAATCCCCAGACTGCTCAATTGTAGGAACAAATCAAGCAACCTCTATTTTCTTATTTAATTCTGCCATAGTAAAAAACCTAATAACAGACTTTAAAATGAACTGGGAATTTGTGGTATTTAGCAATGTTAGAATTACAGAAATAGATAAAGAAAACATCTTAGTAACTGGGTTTTTAACAGGAAAAAACTTTGAAAAAGGAATGGTTAACTATTTGGAATTTCAACACAATTGGATAATTCAAAATGGAATACCCATAAAAATAATTCAACAATCGAACCCCAACTAATGAAAAGGCAAGTGGTAATCTAAAGAAGAAGAGTTATAAACGATTACCATCCGCCTTCTTTTTTAAACACAAATAATCTATTACATAAATCATAAATATTATGAAAAAAACAGGCATCATAGGAGGATCAGGTTTTATTGGAAGCCACATAACCAAAGTATTTCTAAATAAAGGTTATGACGTTAAGGTATCCACTACTGATATTTCAAAAAAAGAAAAATATGAGCATTTAATGAACCTGAAGAATTCTGATCATTTATATCTAAGTGAACTTAAAATGGAGGATAAGTCTCTTTTGAAAGAATTTGTAAAAAACTGCGATATTATAATTCATAGCGGCACACCATTTCAATTGGATTTTAAAGATGCTCAAACAGAATTATTCGATCCAACTATAAAAGGAACTGAAAATTTCTTAGAAATAATAAAAGAAACACCTGGATTAAAAAAAGTGGTATTTATAGCCTCGGTGGCTGTATTTAACACCAATTTTCCTTTACCCGTTAACGGCAAATCTGCCGACGAAACCTTTAGTGAAAACGACAAACCTTTTATAAGTAAAGAAAGTCATCCCTATGCTCAAGCCAAATTTATGGCTCACCAAACAATAGAGCAGTTTATTACAAACAACCCTGATTTGGAAGTAGAAATTACTAGTGTTTCCCCTGTAATGGTGGCGGGAAACTCATTATCAAAACGTGAGGACTCAACATCTACCAACCTGCAATTTTTAATTAAAAAGAAGCAAGCCCCAAACCCATTTATTCAATCACTATACGATTTGGATGTTGATTTTGCCATAGTTGATGTACGAGATGTGGCTAAAGCGGTATTTAACGCAGCTACCACTTCTGGTTTAAATGGAAAAAATTATTTATTAAGTAGCGAAACTTATCCTGTATCAGATATTTCATTGATGTTAAATCGTAAAATGCCTAAAAACCCACCAAAAACTATTTATCAAAACCAAATGGCAAAAAATGATTTAGACATGTCCTTTCGTGCAGTGAAAACAACTTTAAATAATTACTTAAATTAATAGCTAAAAAAAGTTCATGCTTACTTTATTCCAATGTCTAAAAACAAATAAGCATCCTTAGTTTAAATAAAAACCATTATATAAAAACTCCTATAAATTATACTATAAACAATAAAATTATGGAAACCACAATCATACAAGCTACTCCAACAGCAATCCTTCAAACGGGTACTGGCTTTTGGGCTTCAAAAACCTTACTTACAGCAGTAAACATGGGTTTATTTACCCTTTTAGCAAATGGTGAAAAATCGGGCCAGAAGATTCAAGCTGAATTGAAACTACACAAAAGAAGTCTTTACGATTTTCTTGACGCCTTAGTTGCCTTAGGCTTCTTAATCCGATCAGGAATAAAAGAATCGGCCGTTTATAAAAATACTGAAGAGACAGATTTATTTTTAGACAAAAACAAACCCACTTATGTAGGCGGAATTTTAGAAATGGCAAACAACCGTTTATATCCATATTGGAACAATTTGGAAGAAGGACTTAAAACCGGTTTACCACAAAACGAAACCAAAAATAATGGACAATCAACATTTGATGCTATCTATTCTAATCCTAAAAAACTTCGCGAATTCATTAATGCCATGGCTGGCGTGCAAACTGGCAACTTTATAACTTTTTCAAAAACTTTCAATTTTTCAAACTACAAAACCCTTTGCGACATAGGTGGATGTGGTGGCCATCTTTCTATACATGTAGCTAGGACTAACCCTCATATACATTGTACTTCTTTTGATTTACCAGAGGTTAAACCAATTGCAACAGACATAATAAACTCCATGAACATGAGCGGAAACATTAAAGTAGTATCTGGCGATTTTTTTAAAGATGAATTCCCAAAAGCCGACATCATCACAATGGGCAATGTGTTACACGATTGGGGAGAACAAGAAAAATTAACCTTAATAAAAAAAGCGTACAAAGCCTTACCTGCTAGTGGAGCCTTGGTAGTAATTGAAAACATTATAGATGATTCAAGAAGTAAAAATGCATTTGGATTATTAATGTCTTTAAATATGCTAATTGAAACAGAGCAAGGCTTTGATTTCACCTTTGAAGATTTCAACAGATGGACAAAAACAGCCGGATTTACTTCTACCACGTTAATGTCTTTAATAGGGCCGTCGAGTGCTTGCGTTGCTTATAAATAATTAATTAAAAAAACAGAATAATATGAAAACCGTACTAATTACAGGAACAAACAAAGGCATTGGCCTTGAAACTACGCTAGCATTTGGTCGTGCAGGATACAAGGTGTTTGCCACAATGAGAAATCTGGAAAATGCTACTGAATTAACCAAAAAATTCAAAGCTGAATCCTTAGACATTACCATTTACAAAATGGATGTAAATTCCGACTCATCTGTAAACCTTTGTATAGATTCAATTTACGACAAGTACAAACAAATTGATGTTTTGATAAATAATGCTGGTATTGAAAGACATGGATCTATTGAAGAAATGGATATAAAAGACTTTAAAGATGTTATGGAAACCAATTATTTTGGAGTACTAAGATGTATAAAACGAGTATTGCCTAAAATGCGAAAAAACAAAATGGGTTGTATTATTAATGTAGCATCGGTTGCTGGTCATATTTCAAACAGTCCGTTAGGAGCTTATGCTGCTAGTAAATTTGCTTTAGAAGCTTTAAGTGAAGCATTGGCCCAAGAAGTAAAACCATTTAATATAAGGGTTGCCATTATCGAACCAGGCATTATTAACACACAAATGGCACACGACATACAAGTATCTGAAAATTCCATTTACCCACATTCAAATCGTTTTGGAGGACTCTTTACTGCTTCACTTAAAAACCCAACATCACCATCAATTGTTGCTGAAAAAATACTGAGCATAACAGAAAATGACACCTGGAAATTAAGACATCCAGTTGGACCAGATGCTGAACCTTTTTTGCAATGGCGAGCAACTAAAACGGATGAAGAGTGGATAAACTGGAATGCAACAGATGATGCTACTTGGTACAATTCTGTGGAAAAAGATTTTGGATTAAACGCGAGAAAGACAGTAACCATTTAGATAGCACTTTTTAATATGCAAACAAGATAATTAACCTTCTAAACATGGTAAAATCGAGATGAATTTTATGAATTCAGAAACTCTTATTTCATAACCTAAGACTTTTGTAAAAATAAAATGACAACTTGTAAGAATTCAATAACAATATTTTGTATTTTTACTTGAGTACCAGATATTTAAATTATCTATTACTCAAATAATTTTTGTTTTAATAACAAACTGCCCTATTTGTTATTTACTATAGGATGATGCTATAACAACCATTTTGATTATCTCAAAACGGCTTTCTTTGTTATAAGCTTCTAAATATCATCTTATTTTCAAACACAATACTAATTTTAACCTAAAACCCGAACATCATGAAAAATATCATTTTAGCTGGTTGTCTACTTTTAATCTTTACTGCATGTAGTAACCAACATCGCTATACACAAAGCTCAGAAGAAATAGAAATTGTTAAAGCAGTTATTAGCGATTACAACTATCAAGAATGGGAAAGCCTAACGTCCCATTACCATGATACCGCAAACATTTATTTCAATTCTAGGTCCTTAATTTTATCTCCCACAGATCTTGAAGAATATCATAAAACTCACGATGCAGGTTTTTCTACGCGTGCCTTTGAAGATGGAAACAGGGAGTACGAAATGATTGAAGACAACAGTGGAAAATCTTGGGTGAACTTTTGGGGTATTTTAAAAGGAAACCTAGCAGATAACAACAAACAAGTTACAATTCCTGTACATATTACTTTTCAGTTTATAGACAAAAAAATTGTTACAGAATATGGGTATTGGGACTCTTCTGAAGTTCTTGCCGAATTACAGAAAATAGAATCTATGGAAGTTATGTCAGATCCCGTTGATGAAGAACCGATGAAGGTTGAAGATGTCCCTGATGTGGTGGAAATTGAAGAAAATGAAGATGATTTTAAATAACGCATACATCAGCCTACTCTGACCTCGATAAAAGTTTCGTCCTAAATCAATTTTATAATAATTCAACTGGCACAAGCATAGAATTCAACAATTATTGAAAAGGATGGAACTAGAAGAAATAACAGAAATAAAAGGAAGGGATCACAAGCATACTGAAGAGTTGGTCGACCATTATTGGGGAAGCATAACTTATGTGTCCTCACTTATAAAAGCCTCTGAAATAAAAGCTGGACTAATTCTTTCCTTTTATGGAATTTCGTTGAACTTTTCATATAAATATATCGAAATACTTATAGAAACGGCTGCATCTAAAACACTTTTATACGTACTATTGGGTGCTTGGTTTGCTTCTACAATTACTTCTATATATTTCAGTGTTCGTTGCTTTATGCCTAGAATAGAAACGGCGTATGAAAAAAACATCTTCTTTTTTGGAGATGTTATATCCAAATTTGGCTCCATTACAGAGTTCTCCAAAATATTTTATAAAATAAGCTTAAATGAGCAACAATTATTTGACCAATTAGGACAACAAATTTATGTTATTTCAAAAATAGCGGCCATTAAGTTTAGCTATGTAAATAAATCATTTCGCTTTTTAGCAATAAGCCTTTTTCTTTTACTTGTTTTATTGGCGTACAATTTAATATCTACTTCTATTTAATATAACAAACTCCATAGCTATAACTATCTATTGGATGTAAGCAGAATTAAATAATATCGAAAAAAGTTGAATAAATAAAGTGAACTTTAGAGGACACAACATTGTGCTGTTTCAATCAGACTATGGTGCAACTAGCTAGTATTTTATTTAAAATTTCTTGAAGTTCTTCGTCTTTTTGAGTTCCAATCACATACTTTCTTCCATCAAAAAGCTCTAAAGACATGCCTTTATCTCCTTTAGTATTATAAACAGTTCCATGCATGCTACTATAGCGCAAACCATACCCAACGAACTTATAATTTATAATCTTAACCGATTTTAGATCAGTCCATAAAAAACACTTTTTCACGAAAGGCAGGAAATCCACCCGAATGCCCTTTTCGTCTATTTCAGTTTTTAAGTGCATAAACCAAAACAGGGCAATAATAGCAAAAATAAAAATTGAAAATAAAACAAGACCTAAATCTGACATGGGATTGTCTCCAAACTTCTCACCAAGAATAAATTGTTTATAAATACCGAAAATTGGAATGTTTCCTAATCCAATTAAAAATAGCCAAAGCCACCATTGTGAAAACTTTTGCTCTTCTTTAAAATAAATTTTCATGTGAAGTTTTATTTTACCAAACCATATTTATCAAACAAATAAACCAAGCTTGCCATAGAAGCTGCTCCTAGTTCTAATTCACGTTTATTTACAGCATCAAAAGTATCGTTAGCGGCATGGTGATAATCGAAATATCGTTGCGAATCTGGACGTAAACCTGCTAAAACATTAGAATCTGTTTTTAATGGCCCTACATCTGCTCCACTTCCTCCTTTTTCAAAATAATGAATTAAATATGGTTTAAATAAATCTTTCCAACCTAATACCTGATTGAAATTAGCATCACTGCAATCAAAACTGAATCCTCGCGGTGTAAAACCACCAGAATCACTTTCTAAAGAAAAAATATGTTTTTCTCCTTTTTGCTTAGCAGCCTCAGCATATTTTATGGCTCCACGCAGTCCGTTTTCTTCATTCATAAATAAAACCACTCGAATACTGCGTTTGGGCTTTATGCCCGTTTCTTTAAACAATCGTAACACTTCCATAGATTGTACAACTCCTGCCCCATCATCATGAGCTCCATCGCCTAAATCCCAAGAATCCAAATGGCCGCCAACAATTATATATTCATTTGGGAATTGACTTCCAGTAATTTCACCAATAACATTGTATGATTGTACATCATCCAATTGTCTGCAGGTTTGATTGAAATAGAATTTTATATTTTTATCCAAGGCCAACATAGTGCTTAAGGTATTAGCATCATTTGTACTAATTGCTGCTGAAGGAATTCGTTTTGACAAAGGTAAATTTCCATAAGTCATACTTCCTGTATGAGGGAAATCGTCTTGGCGTAAACTTAAAGATCGTACTAAAACACCAACTGCACCATATTTAGAAGCCTCCAAAGCACCTGAATACCTTTGGTTAGCACAGCTTCCGTAAGCTTCAAATGTATGAATAACGTCTGGTTGCATTGGTCTATTAAAAAACACGATTTTTCCTTCTATATTTTCCTTCCCTAGAGTTTCTAATTCCTCCATACTTTTCACCTCAACAACATGAGCTTTCAATCCGCCTAAAGGAGTAGCAACGGAACCTCCTAACGCACAAATATTCACATTGGTTGTAGAGCCTAAAGCCGATTCTATAAAAGCAAATTCTGGAGCGCCACGAACCCATTTTGGAACCATAACAGGTTGAAGCCAAACTTTGTCAAGCTCTAATTTTTCAAGTTCTAGTTTAGTGTATTCTACAGCCAATTCAGCATTTAACGAACCCGACAAACGTCCTCCAATCTGATTAGATAAATAATCTAGCCATTGATAGCTATTTCCATTTGTAAGCGAGGCTTTATAAAGACTTTTTAAAACCTCTTCATCTGTTTGTGCTGAAGTATTTAATACAAGAAAAAAACTTAAAAATAAGAAGGTAAGTCGCATAAACTATGTTTTATAAATAAGGGTAGAATGAAAAAAAATTATTAATTATTCGTTTTCAAGTTGATTTTTATAAAGTTCAAGATTAGCTTTCACTTCATCGTCTAATTCCGGTTCTTTAATATCCTTATACTTTTTTAAGGTTTCGTAAATAATATTAGCAACCAAATATCTAGCAGTAGGCTTATCGTCAGAAGGGATAGTAAACCAAGGTGCATGAGGTTTAGATGTTCTATTTAATGCATCTTGGTAATAGGTCTGATAATCATCCCATAATTCACGCTCTTCTAAATCTCCAGGAGAGAATTTCCAGTTTTTATTTGCCTTTTCCAAACGTCGAAGCAGCCTATTTTTTTGCTCTTCCTTAGATAGGTGTAAATAGAACTTAAAAATGATTGTTCCGTTTTCGGCAATATGTTTTTCAAAATTGTTAATCTGATCAAATCGCTTATCCCAAAACTCTTGGTTTATATCTTCCTGAGAAGTTACATTTGGTAAGTTTTCGCCTAAAATATATTCCGGATGAACACGGGTTACTAAAACATTTTCATAATGTGTTCTATTAAAAACTCCAAACTTTCCACGGGCCGGAAGCGCTATGTAATGTCTCCATAAAAAATCGTGTTTTAGCTCTAATGAAGTTGGAACTTTAAAACTATGCACAACCACACCTCTAGCATTTAAATCTTTAAATACTTCACGAATTAAACTATCTTTTCCAGCCGTATCCATTCCTTGTAAACACACTAAAACAGCATATTTACCATGAGCGTACATCGTATCTTGAAGTTTGGCTAGTTTTTTTCTAATTTTACCTAACTTCTTTTCAATTTTCTTTGAATCTGCCTCTAAATCGAATATTGTAGGGATTTCATTTAATTGAATAGGCTTAGTTACTTTAAACTGCTTGTCGTCTATTTTTTTCATGAAGTTATGATTTTCTTTGAATTATTTTGAAGCAAACATTTTAACATCGTCTTCTCCAACTTCTTTTTCGCCTAAAATAATAAGGCGCTCAACCACATTTCGAAGTTCACGAATATTTCCAGTCCAATCGTAATCTTGAAGCATTTTTATAGCTTTTTCAGAGAACATTTTTTTAGCGGTACCATGTTCTTGTGAGATCTTTTCAGTAAAATAATCTATCAATAATGGAATGTCCTCTCTTCTTTCGTTTAACGACGGCACCTTAATAAGTATTATCGCTAAACGATGGTATAGATCTTCCCTAAATTTTCCTGCTTCTATTTCCTTTTTTAAGTCTTTATTGGTAGCTGCAATAACGCGTACATCAACTTTAATGTCTTTATCGCCACCTACTCTTTGAATTTTACTTTCCTGTAAAGCTCTTAACACTTTAGCTTGTGCAGACAGGCTCATATCTCCAATTTCATCTAGGAAAATTGTACCCTTATTGGCAGCCTCAAACTTTCCTGCACGATCTTTAACGGCGCTAGTAAAAGCACCTTTTATATGTCCAAATAATTCGCTTTCTATAAGTTCCGAAGGAATAGCCGCACAATTCACCTCTATTAAAGGACCATTAAAGCGTTCGCTTTTTTCGTGTAACCAATGTGCCACCAATTCCTTTCCTGTTCCGTTAGGACCAGTAATAAGAACACGTGCATCTGTAGGTGCCACTTTCTCAATCATGTTTTTTATATTTGAAATGGCCTCACTTTCGCCAATCATTTCATAGTTTTTGCTCACTTTCTTTTTAAGGCGTTTGTTTTCTACTACGAGCTCCTTACTATTTAAAGCAATACGAACAGTATTTAACAGGCGGTTTAAATCTGGTGGTTTTGATATATAATCGAAAGCCCCTAACCTCATGGTATTAACAGCTGTGTCTAAATCGCCATGACCAGAAATCATAACCATTGGAATTTCTGGTTTGATTTTTTTTACGGCTTCTAAAACCTCAACACCATCCATTTTTGGCATTTTAATATCACACAAAATAAGGTCGAAATCTTCATTTTTTATTTTTTCAATTCCAACTAAACCGTCTTCAGCTTCTTCTACATGGTAGTCAGAATTTTCTTCTGAAAGAATTTTAACCAATACACGTCTTATAGCCGCTTCGTCTTCTATTATTAATATTCTTGACATTGTTATATTTATTCTTTTGTCTTTATTTATTTTCTATGTTACCTAAATCCTAACTAATACTTAATCCACTTAAGCAACTCTTTATAACTCGGTTTTTTACCATACATTAAAATACCTACGCGATATATTTTTGCAGCAAACCACACGGTTAAAGTAAAGGTACCTACCAATATTACGAAAGATAACAATTGTTGCCAAATTGGAACACCAAATGGAATTCTCATTAGCATAACAACAGGTGAAGTAAATGGTATAAATGAAAATACAGTAGAGACGGTTCCGTGCGGATCTTCTATTACAGTAAAGATACCAATATATACGGCCAAGATTAAAGGCATTAAAACAGGTAATAAAAATTGTTGAGTATCTGTTTCATTATCTACAGCAGCTCCAATTGCAGCATATAAAGAGCTATACAGTAAATAGCCTCCTATAAAAAATAAAATAAATGCAATGATTAAATTAGTAATTGGTAAATTATAAAAAGCAGTTATGACATTTTGAATTTCGGTATTTACATCCGGATTTTGCATGGCTTGATTAATTAGTTCCTGTTGCCCAGGTTGAGATTGTGCTAAATCAATTCCAAAAACCAAGGATAAAATTGTCATTAATACACCTCCAAGGATAATCCAAACTACAAATTGAGTGATTCCAGCCAAGGATGTACCAATTATTTTCCCTAGCATAAGCTGAATTGGCTTGACTGAAGAAATAATAATTTCTATAATTCGACTAGTTTTTTCTTCAATCACGCTTCGCATAATCATATTACCATAAATAATGATAAACATAAAGAGCAAATAACCCGCTAGTCCACCAAAAATAAGTTTTACAACACTATCAATTTTGGATGTTTTTTCGCCAATAAAACTTTCTTGTCCGATATTTACAAGAACTCTTGCTGCTTTAATTTGAGCAATATCTACGCCTTCAATTTCTAATTGCAAATCTGTAAGCTGCTTTTCTAATTTATTTTCTAAAGCAGACATAAGTGATAATGAAGGTGATTCTTCAGAGTAAAACTTAATATGACTCCCTAGTTCATTAATATCTTTAAAGTTGTCTATATGTAATAAACCATATTCCCCAGTCTCATAAACCTGTTTTTTAGCTTCTTCTAAAGATAAATTTTCAATAATATTGTACTTAATGTTCTCTGTATCCACAAAGGAACTTTTTAAAATCCCAGATTCGTCTAAAACAGAAATCGTACGTTCTTTATTATCGTTTAATTGAGATAAGTAACCAACAACAGCAATAAGTGCAATCATAATGATTGGACTTAAAATAGTCATTACAATAAACGATTTGTTTTTAACCTTAGTTAAATATTCTCTTTCTATGATTAATCCTAAGTGATTCATTTTAATTATTCTTTATAGCTTGAATGAAAATATCGTTAGCGCTCGGAATTACTTCTACAAAATGAGACACAGCTCCCCTAGAAGTTAAAAAGCTCAACAAATCGTTAGGAATATCATTTTCTGCTAGCTTTACGTTAAGTTTTAAATCATCTCCAAGAGTTTTAAAATTAGCAGGAGACACATTGAATTTTTCGGAAATTTCCTTTTCCAACAATATGTTATCTGTAGCTCTAATTCCTATTTCAAAAGTATTGGTTTTAAACTGTCTTTTAATATCTGTTAATTTTCCATCAAGTATTTTATTGGATTCGTGAATTAAAGCAATTTGATCACACAATTCCTCTACAGATTCCATACGATGCGTTGAAAAAATAACCGTAGCTCCATTATCTCTCAACCTTAATATTTCATCTTTAATAAGTATGGCATTAATTGGGTCGAAACCAGAAAAAGGTTCATCGAAAATCAACAGTTTTGGTTCGTGTAAAACCGTCACTATAAATTGGATTTTCTGAGCCATTCCTTTTGAGAGCTCTTGGATTTTTTTGTTCCACCAATCTCCTATTTCCAACCTTTCAAACCAATATTTTAATCTGGTTTTTGCTTCAGATTTACTCAATCCCTTTAAACGAGCTAAATACATGGCTTGTTCGCCAACTTTCATGGATTTGTATAAACCTCGTTCTTCTGGCAAGTAACCAATATCACGAACATGATGCGACTTTAAAGATTCTCCGTCTAGAAAAACTTCTCCTTGATCTGGCATGGTAATTTGATTGATAATTCGGATAAGAGTTGTTTTACCTGCTCCATTTGGACCAAGTAGACCGTAGATACTTCCTTTTGGGACTGAAATAGAGACTTGGTTTAAAGCTGTAAAATCTCCGAATTTTTTAGAAACAGAATGGGCTTCTAATAGGTTATTCATATGAATTTATTATTAGGAATAGAATGGTAAAGATATTAAATGTGTTAAAGCAATCCCTAATTTAAGCCTATAAATTAGTATGACAATGGAAGAAGTATATAAAAACAAAACCCACCCTGAAATATATTAATATTTTAGGATGGGAAAAAATTGCTATGAAAAAGAAAAAACCACTATATTAAATAGTGATGTTTCAAATATAGTGTTTTTTAATAAGTAAACGAAAATTTAGAATAAATATGTTCCTAAAAACTAAAAACCCGTGGTTTAGACGGGTTTTACAAAGCTTTTTTATTATTATGTGAACATATCTTTTACTTTTTCAAAGAAAGATTTGTCGGAACTTTCCGGCTTTGGCATAAAGTGTTCATCGTCTTTCATTGATTCAAAAAAGTCTTTTTGTTGTTTGCTTAAGGTTTTTGGAGTCCATACATTAACATGAACTAATAAGTCTCCTTTTCCATATCCATTAATGCTAGGTATACCTTTTCCTCTTAAACGCAATATTTTTCCAGATTGTACTCCTGGTTCAATTTTAATACGAACTTTTCCTGTTACGGTATCTATTTCTTTAGAAGTTCCTAAAACTGCATCAGGGAAACTCACGTATAAATCGTAGTGTAAATTATCTCCTTCACGTTGCAAAGTAGTGTGTTTCTCCTCTTCAATCGCCACTAACAAATCTCCTGAAATGCCGTTTCCTGGAGCTTCATTTCCTTTTCCTGATACTTTCAACTGCATTCCATCTACAACTCCAGCTGGAATTTTAATAGAAACAGTTTCTTCTTTAACAATTAAACCGTGTGCATCTGCGCCTTCTGGTTTTTTATCTATAGTTTGTCCAGCGCCACCACAAGTTGTACAAGTGGTTGCTGTTTGCATACGCCCCAAAATAGTGTTTGTAATACGCGTTACCTGACCTGATCCATTACACATACCACAAGTTTGGTAAGTAGTCCCTTCTGCTTGAACTTTACGTCTTACTTTAACCTTTTTCTCAACTCCATTAGCAATTTCTTCAAGGGTTAATTTAACACGAATACGTAAATTACTACCTTTTACACGACGTTGCTGACCGCCAAAGCCTCCTCCAAAGCCAGAGAATCCGCCTCCGCCTCCAAAGGCTCCGCCAAAAATGTCACCAAACTGACTGAATATGTCATCCATATTCATGCCTCCGCCACCAAAACCACCATTTCCATCAAAAGCTTGATGTCCAAACTGATCGTAACGTGCTTTTTTGTCCGGGTTACTTAATACTTCGTATGCTTCTGCTGCCTCTTTAAACTTTGTTTCAGCGTCTTTGTCATCCGGATTTTTATCTGGATGATATTTTAATGCCTTTTTTCTATATGCCTTTTTAATTTCGGCAGCAGTGGCATTTTTATCAATTTTTAATACTTCGTAATAATCTCTTTTAGCCATTTTCTTATTGTCCTATTACTACTTTTGGAAATCTAATTGTTTTATCGCCAAGCTTATATCCCTTTTCAACCACATCAACAATTTTTCCTTTTAAATCGTCTGAAGGCGCTGGTATTTGAGTGATAGCTTCATGATCATCCGCATTAAACGTATCACCTGTAGCTAAAGTAATCTCTTCTAACCCTTTAGATTTTAGAGTGTTTTTTAATTTATTACTAATTAACTCTACACCTTTCAATAAGTCTTTTTCTTTAGTTTTAGAAATTTCAATATACGCTCTGTCAAAATCGTCTAAAATTGGCAACAAGGCCAACATCACCTCTTCACTAGCCGTTTTAAAAAGTTCTATACGCTCTTTAGAGGTTCTTCTTTTATAGTTTTCAAACTCAGCAAACAGACGTAAAAACTTGTCTTTTTCTTGTTTAAGCTCTTCTTCAAGGATTTCTTCCTTGCTTTGCTCTACCTGATCAATAACCTGACCTTCAACTTGTTCAGAATTTATATCTGAATTCTCATCTTTCTTACTCATAGTCGTATCACATAAATTATTTTTAATACTTCTTTTTAATGGCAAAAGTACTGCCATTCTTGTAAAAATGTCAAAATGTCATTAAAAAATTTTAATGTTTTATTTAGAAATTATTTAGGGATAATTAACTACTTTTGCAAATTAAAACTTAAAATTTATTTAATTATGAAAACAAGATTATTTACAATCTTAACAGTTGCAGCAATGACATTAGCATTAACAAGCTGCAAAGATAAAGCTAAAGAAGTAGCAACTAACGAAGCCCAAGTTGCAGCAGAAGCAACAGAAGTTTCTGCAAAATACAAAGTAGACTCTGAAGCATCAACAATTACTTGGACTGGTCATAAACCAACAGGCTCTCACCACGGAACAATTAGTATTGAAACTGGAGTTTTTACTGTTAACAACAATGTTATTGAAAGCGGAACATTTTTAATTGACATGAATTCTATTGATGTAAAAGATATTCCTGCTGACAATGAAGATAACGCAAGATTAGCAGGTCACTTAAAAAGTGCTGACTTTTTTGATGTAGAGAAATTTCCATCAGCTGCTTTTGAAGTAACTAAATTAGAAACTGTAGAAGGAAAATCTATGCTATCTGGAAACTTAAAAATGAAAGATGTTTCTAACAATGTTACTATTCCTGTAAATATTGATTATAATGACGATTCTGTTACTATTACTAGTGACACATTTACTATTGATCGTTCTAAATGGAATGTACAATATGGTTCAAAATCATTTTTCGACAACTTAGGTGATAAGTTTATCAATGATGAAATTGAATTAAAAATAGATATTAAAGCTGTTAAAGCTTAATACCTTTTTAACTTAAAAAAAAGCCGTTACAATTGTAGCGGCTTTTTTTTTACAACAAATCTTCTAATGCAGGTTTAAGATTTACATAACGAAAATTGAAACCTGAATCAATTATCTTTTTGGAACACACACGCTGACTTTCAAAAAGTAACACATGCATCTCACCTAAAACTAATTTCATAACTATTTTCGGGATATTCGGCAACCATAAAGGCTTGTTTATAGTTCTTGCAATAGCTTTTGTCAACTCCTTATTTGTTACTGGGTTTGGAGCTACAGCATTAAAAACCCCATCTAATTCATGTTCTAAGACATGCACAAATATTTTAGCTAAATCCTTTATATGAATCCAAGATTGCCATTGTAGTCCGGTTCCAAAAGCTGCTCCAACTCCAAACTTAATAGGTTTTACCATTTCCGGCAATGCCCCTTGGTTAGAGTCTAACACCAAACCAATTCTAATTTTTGTAACTAAAATCCCTAAGTCTAAAAACTCGTCGGCCGCCTTTTCCCAACTATGGACAACTTCACCTAAAAACCCCGAAGACTTGTCCAATGAACCCTCTTCATAATAGTTAATAATAGAGTCTGAATAAATCCCCACAGCACTTGCTGAAACTAATTGCTTTATATTTATATTTTCTTTTTTAATAGTAGACCTTAACAATTGTAAGGACTGCAACCTACTATTTAATATATTCTGCTTATAACTTTGTGTCCATCTTTTAGAGATTGGTGCTCCAGCTAAATTGATTATAGCATCGACACCTTCAAAACATGCCTTGTCTATTTCTTGCTTGGCAGGATTCCAATAAAAACCTTTGTAGTTTTCTGTAGTTTGTATTTTTTCCTTTGAAGTGGTTAAATAGTGTACAGAAATAGATTGTTTTTTACATTGAGCTACAATTGCATCTCCTACCAACCCCGTGGCCCCAGTAATTAAAACCTTCATATTTATTTTTTATATAAATATACAGCTTACAATTGCCTCTAACAGCTACTTTAGATAAGGTTTAACAGATTTAACGAAAGTTTATGGATTTGACAATGAATAACCAAAGTCCTTTTTGAAGAATTTGAATAGCGAACAAGTTATCAAACGACAATCTTTCTGAGATTATAAAATACTTGTTAGCCTTTAGGCTTGCTTGCGCGAAGCATTTCACGTTTTCCAGGAGGACCAGGAAGTTTTTCTACCAAAAAACCTACTGCTTGCATAGCACGACGCACACTTCCTTTAGCCGAATAAGTAACCAAAATACCTTCTTCTTTTAAGGAATTGAACATAATCTGAAATATAGATTCCGTCCATAATTCGGGTTGGACACGTGCACCAAAAGCATCAAAATAAATAAGATTGTATTTGTCTTTATCTTCAATCTTATGGAAATGCTTTTGTTGTTTCTCTAAAGTAAAATAGGATGTTATTTCAACTGGTTTTTCCCAAGTAACTAAGTGAATTTTTTCATATAACAAATTAATCTCATTGTCTTGAAACAAACTATTATAATTAAGAGCAAGTACTTCGTCCTGTGAAATAGGAAAAGCCTCTACACCAACATAATTTATTAAACATTGAGTTTTTTTAGCCTCAACCAAGGTAGTCATGGTATTTAAACCGGAGCCAAAACCAATCTCTAAAATAGAAATGGGTCCATGGTTATTAGACCTATTTTGAATCAGGTATTGTAAGCCTTGTTTTATAAAAACATATTGAGATTCTTGTAATGCACCGTGAATAGAATGATACTGCTCGTCTATTCCTACAAGTTGGATTGTTTTTGAACCATCAGCTGTGGTAATAATTTTACGTTCCAAAATTTATTTAATTAATAATTTCCGGATCCTTGGAATAGGTCCTGTACATTCCGTTTGGTGACAAGAAATACAAAGATTTACTGCATAATTAAACCGTTCCTCAACGGGAAGTTCTGACTCAGTATTGAAGATTTCTTTTTCAGTTTGAATAAATAGTTTTGAGAAACTTTGAAAGGTTTCGTTTCTACTTTTGAAATCTGATAATTCTGCTGTATGAATTTTTAGGAAATCTAATGGAAATTGGGTTGGCACTTTTCCACTAAGTATGTCTTGCTTTAGTTTTAAATTCTGAGCATACATTTCATTCATAAGATTAGCCATTTCGGAAGGTTGGTACATATCGTAAACCACCTCTTCTTTAACTGAATTTGAAGACTCCTCTGTATGCTTACAACTCGATAAAAAAAATAAAAAACAAATAGCGAAATTAATGACCTTCATCTATTCTTCTATTAAAAGAACACCATTAGCCTCAAAGGAATAAGTGCGTTTTGGTTCTGTAATAGCAGCAATTTCTTCTAGAGATTTTCCAGCATCTTCAGCATAATGACGAAGTTCTTCAACAGACATTTCGTTTACAAAGGCTTTCCCATTAATAATTACTTCTTTACCTGCTATGTTTTTAGGCATAAAAAAGCCGTAATCTTTAAACTTTACCATTACCTGTTCATCATTTCCTAAATCCATTTTCATCCAACAACCTTTGGACTGACAAACCTGATCTACTTTCCCTATTAATTTAGTTGAAACACTATCTCCAACTTTCATGGTTTTATAGTTTTCTACCATAGAAGCAAGCTCGACAGCTTGATCGGCTACTATTTCCTCTCCAAATGAAACATAAGTTAATTCATTTTTTCCTTCAGACACTTCTAGATTTTCACTAGGATTATTTTTACAAGAAAATACTAATAATGAGGAAATAACAAGGATAAAAATATGCTTCATGATAAATGTAAATTAAATTATGACTATCTACAAAGGTACGGTATTTTTAAAAAAAGTTTTGGTTTTTTATCACACTTAAATTAATTAAATTCGCGGTTCTAATAAAACGTCATGACATATATTACTAGCACCCCTTTAAAGATTGTAAAATCGGAAACCTCAAAGATTAAAAGTGTTGATTTTGAAAATTTAGCTTTTGGAAGAATTTTTACTGACCACATGTTTGTTTGTGATTATGTAGATGGCGCTTGGCAAGAGCCACAAATCATACCTTATCAAGCTATGAGTTTTGAGCCTTCTTCAAGAGTTTTTCACTATGGACAAGCTGTGTTTGAAGGTATGAAAGCATACAAAGATGAAGCGGGAAAGATTTGGTTATTTAGACCAGAAGAAAATCACAAACGTATTAATAAATCTGCGGCTAGATTGGCTATGCCTGCATTTCCTGAAGAATATTTCTTTAACGGTTTAGAAACTTTATTGAAAATGGATTCAGAATGGATTAAACCTGGTGTAGGAAATTCATTGTATTTAAGACCATTTGTCATTGCCACTGAACCTGCAATTTCGGCATCGCCAGCCAATACTTATAGGTTTATGATTATTTGTTCCCCAGCAAAAGCTTACTATTCTGGAAAAGTACGAGTTCTATTTGCAGAAAAGTATAGTCGTTCAGCCGATGGAGGTGTTGGTTTTGCTAAAGCAGCAGGAAATTATGCTGCTCAGTTTTATCCTACTTCTCTAGCTCAAGAAAAAGGGTATCAACAAATAATTTGGACCGACGCAAGTACACATGGCTTTTTAGAAGAAGCTGGTACTATGAACATCTTTTTTAGAGTAAATGATAAATTAATTACAGCGCCAACAAGCGATAGAATTTTAGATGGTATTACTCGTAGAAGCATCCTTCAATTAGCAGAGGATAATGGTGTTGAAGTTGAAGTAAGACGTGTTCCTGTAGAAGAAATTAAAGAAGCTGCCAGAAATGGAAGTTTAAAAGAAATTTTTGGGGCTGGAACTGCAGCTGTTGTGAGTCCTATTTCTGCTTTCGAACATGGAAATGAAGTGTTTGAAATCCCTGATAACGATAACCCTTATGCTAGTTTGTTTAAAAAGCAACTACAAGAAATTCAACATAATATATCGAACGACAAACACGGTTGGAGACGAGAGGTTAAATAGTTCTATGTAATAAAAAAATTATAAGTAGAATTTTATCGATTCTACTTATAATTTTCTATATTCTAAATATTATCCACAAATAATACTTTACTTATCAAGTATAGCTGCAATGTTGGGTTGAAAATACCCAGGGCCTTTTAGCACTTTTCCATCCTCTCGATAAATTGGTTCTCCGTTTTCACCAAGCTTACTCATATTACTTCGTTGGATTTCTTCAAAAACTTCATCTATTTTATGTTGCATTCCATGCTCTATAATGGTACCACATAAAATATAGAGCATATCGCCCAAGGCATCTGCAACTTCAACCAAATCGTTGTTATTAGCTGCTTCTAAATATTCTTCGTTTTCTTCTCGCATTAATTTATAACGTAACAAGTTTTTTTCATCCCCTAAATGTGCTTTAGGAGTTTCTCTATATCCAATTTTAAATGCTGTGTGAAAAGCTTTAACAGCTTCTATTTTATTTTTCATAGAAATTTTATTTTATACCAGAGTGTGAATGTTTGTCAACAAAAGATCCGGAATTTTTAATTGTTTTTTCATTCCCTAAAACAGAAACCATCTAGGAATGTTTTTGTAATTTCGCATAAAATTAAGGATATGTTTTCTCAGGGACAATGGGTTTTTGGAATTTTATTTGCAATCGCATTTATTGTAGTCATTTTCTACTCTTATAGACGTGATTTAAAACTTCATAAAAAATACTATAAAGGAAGTATTTGGGTGCTATTAGCCTTTATTTCATTTATTATATTTATTGCTTCAATTAAATGGTTTTTTAAATAATTACTTTTTTAATTAATCTTATTAATTTAATACCCAAGTAGTACCGACATTTTTAATTTCTCTAAGTGTTGAACTGGTTTATCATTGAATAAACTTATTGAAACACATAAAAATTCTTCAAAAACATAGATATATCAATTCCATCTAAGGCTAGTATCTATAAAAATTTCATACAGAAAACTAAACAATTATTTTAAGTGTTTTCAAAGCTTAATTAGCATTTTACTAATTTTAATTCTAGCCCATTTTAAGAGATTCTTATTTTTATCCTAAAAAATACTCAATTTGAGTATTGTACGATAAACAGATATATTATAACTTAGAAGTCTGTTAATCAATACTATAAGGTTATGATTCGTACTCTACTGTTTTTACTCACACTCTTTTTAACTACAAATTTCACATTTTCTCAAACCCCACCTAACGACCATATAACAAATGCGATATTAATAAATCAGTCTCCTTTTGTGCATAGAAACGTAAATATTACAGATGCAAATGTTGGAGATGGCGGACAAATTGGCTGTGACATTGGCGCTTCCTACAAATCGGTTTATTATAAATTTACTGCTACTAGCACAAGCAATGTTAAAATAACAGTTGAAGATTCACGCGAAGGTTGGGCACTTGGTGATGCCTTTGCAATTATTTACTCTGCTCCAAATTTAAATGCTACTAGTGATAGTCAATTAACAAATGTATCGCCATGCAGTCTTGGTGGTGTTACAAATTTCACACCAACAATTGGAACCGACTATTATATTTTAGTGCATAGATCTAATGGAGCATCTGTTTGGACAACTATAACTGTAGATATACCACAATATGTATCATCTAGTGAAAGGATTGCCTTATTTGACTTTTACAACAGTACTGGCGGAGGTAATTGGACCGACAACACTAATTGGAATACTTCTGAACCTGAGTCTTCGTGGAATGGTGTTGCTGTGAAAAATGGACATGTTTCTAAGATAGACCTTAGCAATAACAATTTAGTCGGGGCTATACCTTTAGCAATTACAACAGAACTCCCTTACCTTGAGGAAGTAAATTTTCAAAATAACAATTTAACTGAGACACTACCTGATTTCTCTTCTATAACAACAATGACTGCTTTAGATATACAGAACAACAATTATTCTTTTCAAGATTTAGAAACAAATTATACAAACAATTCAACTTTAACCACTTTTAGCTATCAAACTCAAAAGTTAAGAGATACAGAAATGAGTTTCGACGGAATAATAGGTGATAACTATAACTTATCTATGACTGCAATTCCTGGAACCAATGTGCAATATCAATGGTATAAATCTCGAATGGATTATTTCTCTCCTAGCGATGAACTTATTCCTGGAGAAACCTCTAACACATTAGATATTATAAACTTACAAAACGAAGATATGGATGTGTATTTTTGTAGAGCAACAAGCCCAATTATTCAGGACTTAAATATAGATAGATATACTATTGAAATAAAAGGTCCGGTATCACAATTGCAAAGGGATGCATTAATTGCAATTTATAATTCAACCAATGGAAGTAATTGGAATAACAATACCAATTGGTTAAGTACAGAACCTATTTCAACCTGGCATGGAGTTACTGTTAAAGGAAATAAAGTAACTGAATTGGAGTTAGGTGACAACAATTTAACAGGAACTTTACCTCCTGAAATTGGAGACTTAACAGGCCTACAATATCTATCCTTTTATTACGGTAATAGTATCAATGGAAACTTACCTCCGGAGATTGGTAATTTAACTGAGCTACGCTTGATAAGTATTGAAAACAATAATTTTACAGGAGAAATACCTGCCTCTTATGCTAATTTAACCAATATCAGAGGTTTCTGGTTTAATAATAATCAACTCTCTGGTGAAATTCCAAGCTTTGTTACATCTAACTACCCGAATCTGGTATTTTTCGATATTAGTTATAATAATTTCCAAGGTGTGTTACCCGATTTTACTGTATTAGCTAATTTAAGGTATCTAAGCATTTCCAATAACCACTTTTACAGTTCTGATTTTGAAAATGAATACAATTACTATTTAGATTTACAGTACTCATGGTATAATTCTTATTATTATTCTCCTCAAACAACTTTAGACCAACCAGAAAATCTTAGTTTAAATGAAGGTGATAATATTGTGCTTGAGGTAAGTGAAAGTTCTTCTAGATATGGAATTACAGCAAGAGCACAAACCTTACAATGGTACAAAAACGATGTTTTAATTCCTGGAGCAAATACAAATCCCTATATCATCGAAAATGCAACACCTGCAGATAGCGGGAGTTATCATTGTATAATTTCAGACACAAATTTTCCTGATTTTGAAATTGTTAGAGCTCCAATTGTTGTGGATGTTACCCTAGGAATTACTAGTAATGAAATAGAAGATTTTCAACTATACCCTAATCCAACAAACAATATATTATATCTTAAAAGTCCTTCGTCCAATGAAGCTACAGTTACTATTTATGATTTAAATGGACGTTTGGTTTTAAATCAGAACATTAATAAAGCCATAAATGAAATTAATCTTAGTCAGTTTCAAAACGGCATATATGTTTTAGAGTATAAAACTGAAAACACTAAAATTATTAAACAAATTATTAAACAGTAATTCAATAATTATTAATTAAAAACACAAAAGCCCTAATTTAAAGACATTTGTGTTTTTTAACCACCTAATTTTCATCCAAATAAAAGCTGTATTTTGATTGTTGTAATACAACTCCAAAAAGTATTGTTTGCATCATAAAATTGATAACCAATTAGACCTTATTCGATATATAATAAAAATCGACTATTATGAATTCGTTTTTAATTTTATTTTGTTTGCTTGCTATAAACTTTATTCTATTAAAGTTTGGTGTCAACAAATAAGTATTGTTTTTAAACTACATAAACAAAAAAAGCCTTAATGATTCTATCATCATTAAGGCTTTTTTTTTAAATTAAAATACTATTAATTCTCTTCTGGCAGAAAACTATAATTCTTACTATAGTCTAACATCTGACCAGGAAAAGTTTCTGGTTGTGTTACTTTTATAGCAATAATTTCACCATTATCATCCATTTCAGGTACTAATACAGGATTCACAAAACCACTATAAGGAGCTGATGTAAATTGCTTATTACGTTCTAAAATTTCAGCATGTAGTTCTTGATCAACTTTTACTCCATAAGTTTCAACCAAGGCTTCAACTGCTTTATAATCTCCTTCAGATTTAATTCGTTGAGTTTCGCGTAATAACTGTCCAAATAAATCATGTAACTTATCGTAATCAGTTATGTTGTAATATGTCTTTCCGTCACGTGTTACTTTTTCAATGACATTGTCTGCTTTACCTTTATCAAAAACCCAAGCACTTACCCATTGTCTATTTCTCATATGGGCTTGTTCAACGTCATCTCCTAAGTTTAATCGAATTAATTGTGTCATCAATCCGTTTCTAAGATAACCATCGTAAGCCGTTTTCCCTAAAGACTTCCAATCATCAACTAAACCTAATTCTTGTAATTTTGGATTGTATAAATAATAAAGACCTACTAAATCTGCACGACCTTCTTCTAAAGTAGAAGCATAATTTTTAAGTGTTTCCTTAGTTTCTCCTACTCCTGGATTTAATTGTCCAGACGCGTGACCTATTACTTCATGCAAAGCTGTGTGTAATTTATCTGCTACTTGCCCGTATTTTTCTTCTAGTTGCAATTCTTCTTCATCGTGTACAAATTCTTTTAAACGACCAGTACTTCCTGCATTGTTATAAGCTTCAATAATATTTCCTAGAGAAACAGATTTACTTCCTACTGCGGCACGAATCCAGTTTGCATTAGGTAAGTTAACACCTATTGGAGTGCTTGGTGAAGCATCTCCAGCCTCTCCTGCAACATTAACAACTTTATAAGTTACACCAACAACATTTTTCTTTTTGTGTTCATCCATTAAAGGGGAGTTATCCTCAAACCATTGTGCGTTATCCGATAAAACCTTCATTTTTTGAGACATATCGAAGTCGTTAATTTGAACGATAGACTCAAAAGTCCCTCTATAACCTACTGGGTCATTGTACACTTCAATAAAACTGTTAATATAATCTACGTTACCCTCAGTGGCAGCAGTCCAAGCTACATTATAATCATCCCAAGTTTGTAAATCTCCAGTTTTATAATATTCAATTAATAAACCGATAGCATCTCCTTGCGCTTTATTTTCAGCAACACCTTGAGCTAATTCTAGCCATTTAATAATTTCATCAATAGCAGAACCATATAATCCTCCTGATTTATAAACCAATTCTTTTAACTGTCCATTTTCTTTTACTAACTTAGAATTTAGACCGTATGATAAAGGCTTTTCTGGGTTTGGAGATTTTTTACTTTTATAAAAAGTCTCTACATCTGCATTGGTTACATTTGGACCATAAAAATTAACTGCAGAAAGGGCTACGTTATCCGCTCCTTTTGCCTTATTCACTTTCTTTGAATCGACATCATTAAAAATAACATCAAAAGCTTCTCCTTCAAGTGTTGTATTAGTTTCAGCTAATAAGGTTTTTAAATAATCTTCCGAAAATTCCGATTTCAATTTATCGTTAGAATAGTGGTGGTGAATTCCATTGCTAAACCAAACTCGCTTTAAATAAGTTTCAAAAGCATTCCAGTCATCGCTTGTTTTATCCCCAGAATAATTAGCATAAACAGATTCTAATGCCTTTCTAATTTTTAAATTATGTCTGTAATTTTGATCCCAAATAATATCTCTTCCGGCCAAGCCAGCTTGAGTTAAATAGTAAACCAATTTTTGTTCTTTTAATGTTAGCTTATCCCATCCTGGAATTTGATAACGTAACAACTTAATGTCGGCAAATTGCTCAACGTTATAATCGAAGTTGTTTTCTACTTTTACTTCGGCTACTTCTACCGGTTCTTTTTTATCTTCATTACAAGACACAAAAGCGGTTAAGGCCAATGCAAAACCTAATACATGTTTAACTTTCATCTTTTATTTTTTATATTGTATTACAAATGTAACATATATTAAGATAGTACAAAATTGATTATCTTTGAAAACAACTAGACTCACTAAATGAAAGCACTAAAGTATATTCTATTTTTAATTCTTACATTAATTATTGGTTTAACCATTTACATAGCCGTACAGCCTAATTCCTTTGAAATAAAACGTACTAGAACCATTGAAGCACCAACTCAAGTAATCTATAATAACGTTATAGATTTTGAAAACTGGGAAGCTTGGTCTCCTTGGACGGAAAAAAACAATGAAACGAAAGTAACTTTAGGTGAAAAAACTAAAGGTATTGGAAGCAGTTATTCGTGGGTAGATAAGGTTGGGAAAGGCCAATTAAAAACTATTGAAACTTCAGAAAACAATTCTATTGATCAAAAATTACAGTTTGGAGAATATGCTCCGTCGGATATTCATTGGGATTTCAAGCCAAAAACCAAAAGTATAACAGAGGTTTCATGGACTATGAATTCAGACAAGATCCCTTTTAAATTTAAGGCATACGCACTTTTTACAGGAGGATTTGACGAAATGATAGGTCCGGATTTTGAAAGAGGTTTAGAGAGGTTAGATAGCATTGTTGTTTCATCCATGAAGGTTTATTCAATAAAAATTGATAAAATAACTCAACATGGAGGTGGATTTTATCTTTACAACACAACATCTGCTAAAATGAACGATTATGAAAATATAAAACAAGAAATGTTTGCGAAGGTTAGTGCTTATGTTAAAGCTAATAACATAACTACTGCTGGACCTCCTTTTGTACTATACCATAAATTGGATGAGGAGAACAATGCCGTAATGTTTTCATGTTGTATCCCAACTACCAATCAAGTAATTACTGTGGAAAGCGATATTTTAACAGGCCAGTTAGATCCTTTTAAAGCTTTAAAAACTACCTTAAAAGGGAATTATAGTAACATACAAGAAGCTTGGAAAACATCCTTATCCTACATTCCTGAAAACAATTTAATACAAACAGAGTTAGGTCCAATGTTAGAGGTATATGTTACAGATTCTACAAAAACCTCAAATCCTGCAGATTGGATTACGGAATTATATTTAGCTTTAGATTAATAAAATTATCTCTAAAAAAAGAGATTAAATCTATTTAATGAAACAGCTTTTACTGGTTTTTATTGGTGGTGGTGTTGGAAGTGTTTTAAGACACCTTCTTGGAAAGTATTTAAACAGCAATCAAACCGGAATCCCGTTTGGCACTTTTGCTGCTAACATAATCGGGAGTTTGCTAATAGGAATAATTCTAGGGCTAGCTGCCAAAAACAATACACTTTCCCAAAATCACACACTCTTGCTAGCTACTGGTTTTTGTGGAGGCTTCACTACGTTTTCTGCATTTGCCTACGAAAATCATGTATTTTTAAAGGCTGGAGATTTTATGAGTTTTGCCATTTATACTATTGCAAGTTTTGTATTAGGGTTTTTAGCCGTTTTTTTAGGAATGTTTCTAGTTAAGTAACAAAATTACTTCTTAAATGGAACTCCTTCTAAAACTAGTTTATTCTCTTTTAAAATCTTTAACTCCAGCTTCCACCTTAACCTGTATATAGTTTTCTCTTGGCACAATCGGACAAGAATATATTTCGTTATAAGCACAATACGGATTATACGATTTATTAAAATCTATTTTAATCTTTCCATTTTCCGGTAATTCACAATCTAAATATCTTCCTCCTCCGTAAGTAGTTTCGCCATTTGTTGAGTCTAAAAACGGTAAAAACAAGTAATCTTCAAAACCTTCATCTTCCATTAAATCCAAACTTTGATAGATATTAAGTTGATGTTCTTTACCTTTTAATTCAAAAGTTGCTATCCCATATTTTACATACATAGGCATTCTATCCGTAGTCGTTTTCATTTTAAAAGGAATTTCGTCCGGTGTTCTTTCAAAAGTAGCTTGAACGACATATGTGGAATCAAATTTAAAAAAATCTAAGCCTCTAAAGTTTTTTCGATCTTTAAGTTTTAATGGCGATTTCGAAGCATCTTTAAAATCAGCATTCATCTTTTTTTGAAATTCGGTTTCCCCTAAAATAGGCTGTTTCTTTTGAGTACAACTTACAATGGAAAGAAATAAAAATAAGTTTAAGAAGTATTTCATTTTTACATTATTTACATTTCAAAAATACAATATTTAACTATTTACTGTCGACTTAGATATATAAAAAGCAAAATACTGTAACCTATAATTTTATATATCTAAAAATTTAAACCATTCTTTTACTGCTAAGGCTTATTTCCTATGTATAATATAATTATAAATAAAAACTAGAACCACTTTTTTACGTTTGAGCTTAACATGGGTTATACATTTTTAATAAATCACTAAGAAAGTATAGAAAGTAATGATGACCTGAAAATAGAAAAGACAATCAAATTTTAATCTATTTTACCGGTTTTACAGGGTGATGTTTAATAACATGAGATAAAACAATCTGGGTTTTAGTTTCACCATAAACAATTAACTGATCTATAAAAGTTTCTAAATGTTTCTGATTTTTTAAAATTACTTCCAATACTATATTTTCATTACCAGTAATTCTATAGCAATTTAGAACTTCATCAAAGGTTTTGACTTTTTCTAAAAATGGCTTTAACATTCCCATAAAAGCACGAATCGTTATAAGAGCTTTTAATTGATATCCAACCTCAAAAGGAGAAACAGATGTATGGTAGTTTTGAATTATACCGAGGTCTTCCATTTTCTTAATTCTCTCAGAAACAGCTGGAGAACTTATCCCAACTTGACGACCAATTTCAGCATTAGATAGCCTTGCATTGCTCTGTAAACACTTTAAAATTTTCCAATTTAATTGATCTAAACTCATATTAAAGAATAATTGAATTCTACGTTAATTACTAAACTAAATATACAATTTTACTTTAACTTCTAAAGTTGAAAATGAAAACTTGTTGGTAAATTTGATAAAATTGTTATAAAAGTCAGTATTAAATATGTCAACACACTTGAACCATTCCCCTATATATCAAAAGGCTATGGAAATTATAATTCTATCGCGTAGCATATCTACGTATTTAACTCAAGATTTGGCTTACCTAAAACCTGATGGAAAAGAAGATTCAAACATATATTTTTCTGGAGACATCGTACAACAATCGTCGTCTTTAGCTCCAGAAATTGAAAAAGCGGAATTGGAAAAATACAGCGATAAAAAATACAAACATATTGCATCCGTTAAAAGATTAACAAATATGTTATATAAAAACTGTAGTCGTTTAGAAAAATCTAATAGCAATGGTAAAGATTATCTTCCAATACTTCGAAATGAATTAAAAAAGTTCAGAAAACTACAGCATACATGGTCGCTAACATTGTAAAGCATCTATGTTTAATGACATAAATACTTTTTGACTACATACCATAGAGTTTAATTTCATCGGACATCTACGGTAATAAAACGCATTCCCATTATCCTTCCTGATATTTCCAAAAATAACATCTCGATTTTTATAAACTTTTACTAAGAAGACAATATTTTTAATACATTATCTATATTCACTTAAAATGTTTTATAAGTGATTTTAAAGTATATCTAAATAGACTTTTAATCCATCCTGTTAAACGCAGAACAAAAACCAAGATATCACTTTAAATTTGGTATTATTAACCTCAATGACCTTTCTGTTCTTAATAATTTAATATAGAATAACACATAAGTTATTAAACCTATATCAAGAGAGTATAGAAGCTTATTTAGAACAATAAAATTTGCCCCTAGCATTTTCAGAATTTCCCCTTCCGATTATTTTTTCAAATTATTCCAAAAAAAAATCCCGATTCAAATAAATGAATCGGGATTCTAAAAAGGCGATGACCTACTCTTCCACAAATGCAGTACCATCGGCGCTAATGGGCTTAACTTCTCTGTTCGGAATGGTAAGAGGTGAGCCCCATTGCAATAACCACCTTAAGCTGTTATCTCGCAATTATCGCGGGATTGCTTTTGACTAGCAAAAGCCTAATATTGTAACATATTGAAAAAGAATCATGAAGTATTTAAATTGCACTCGTATAAAAAAACAGGCGTACAATAAGCCTATGGGTTATTAGTACTACTCGGCTATGACATTGCTGCCTTTACACCTATAGCCTATCGACCCCGTAGTCTACGGGGACCCTTTAAAGAAATCTCATCTTGTGGTGGGTTTCGCGCTTATATGCTTTCAGCGCTTATCCCTTCCAAACGTAGCTACCCAGCAATGCTCCTGGCGGAACAACTGGTACACCAGAGGTTTGTCCAACTCGGTCCTCTCGTACTAGAGTCAGATCCACTCAAATTTCTAACGCCCACTGTAGATAGAGACCGAACTGTCTCACGACGTTCTGAACCCAGCTCGCGTGCCACTTTAATGGGCGAACAGCCCAACCCTTGGGACCTTCTCCAGCCCCAGGATGTGACGAGCCGACA